>CALIOE010000131.1 GCA_938044775.1 uncultured Rhizobiaceae group bacterium | reverse complement strand
CCAGCTTTGAAACGAGGTCAGAAACCGGCTTTGCCTGATAGAATTTCTTGAGGGGCTTCTTCACGCCTTGATTTTCCGGCTTCGGGGCCAAATGGTCTGCTCCATGGATTCGAACAACATTGCGTTCAGTACAGCCCTGCTCGACTGGTACGACCGCCACGCGCGGGTTTTGCCCTGGCGTATCAGCCCCGGGGACCGGAAACAGGGTGTCCTCCCTGACCCGTACCACGTTTGGCTATCAGAAGTCATGCTGCAACAGACCACGGTAGCCACCGTGAAGAACTACTTCGACAAATTCGTTCGACTTTGGCCGCAGATAAAAGATCTGGCTTCCGCCGATATCGAAGACGTCATGAAAGCCTGGGCAGGACTTGGATACTATTCCAGGGCGCGTAACCTTAAGGCCTGTGCCGACATTGTCGCGCGGGACATGGATGGCCGGTTTCCGGAAAGACCTGAGGACCTAAAGAAACTTCCGGGCATTGGCGATTACACATCGGCAGCGATTGCAAGCATCGCGTTTGGTCAGGTTGCGGCAGTTGTCGATGGTAACATTGAGCGCGTGGTAACCCGCTATCTCGCAAACCCGACACCATTGCCGAAAGTGAAGAAGGATTGCCGCGTCTTCATGAGCGATGCCACTCCCGAAGACCGTCCCGGTGATTTCGTCCAGGCCATGATGGATCTGGGCGCCACGATCTGTACACCCAAAAATCCGGCGTGCTCGCTATGTCCGGTCAATGCCGATTGTTTGGCCGGGCAACAAAGATCAATGTTGCACTTCCCGGTCAAACTCCCCAAAAAAAGGAAGCCAACCCGCAAAGGTGCTGTTTTTGTGCTGCAAAACAGCAATGGTTCCATCTGGTTGCAAAAAAGAGCGAACAAAGGGCTGCTGGGCGGGATGACCGAAGTTCCCACAACCGATTGGCTTGCATCGAAAGACGGCGCAACCGGCTCAGACGCGGCACCAGTGAGCACAGAATGGAAAAAACGGGAACTGATACGGCATACTTTCACTCATTTTCATCTGGAACTGGAGGTCTGGCACGGGCACGTCGACACCATGACGGGGGATGGGTGGTGGTCGATGCCGGAGGAACTGCCAACCGAAGCTTTGCCTTCGGTCTTCAAAAAAGCCATTGCATCAGCCTTGCCGGACGCATTCTTGCCCGAACCAACATCAACTTCTGGAAACCTTCATGACACAGATTGACCATATCGTTTTCGACATCGGAAGAGTGCTGATCCACTGGGATGCCTCGCTCGTGTATCGGGAACTCATTCCGAACGCCGAAGAGCGTGATCATTTCCTGGAAAATATATGCAGTCCCGAATGGAATCTGGAACAGGACCGAGGACGCGCGTGGCGGGTCGCAGAGGATCTGCTGATCGACGAATATCCGGATAAGGAACATTTGATCCGGGCCTATCGAGGCCGCTGGATCGAGAGTGTTCCACACGCTTATGGCGATGTGGTCGAAGTCCTGAAAGGCCTATTGAGAGATGGTCGAGACGTCACCCTCCTGACGAACTTCAGTCAGGACACCTATGTTGAAGCCGAAAACGAGTATGTCTTTCTCAAGGAGCCGCGTGGCGTCACGGTCTCGGGACGCATAGGGCTCATCAAACCCGACAACGCCATTTTTGAACATCACGCCCAAACGTTCGATCTCGAGCCGCAACGCACTGTCTTTATCGACGACAGCGAGAAGAATGTTCTGGCTGCGCGCGAATCCGGCTGGCAGGGCATCCACTTTGCCGGTATTGAAGGGGCCGCGAAATTGGCCCGCGAACTGCAAACGCTGGGGGTCGGAGTTTAAGCAGCCTTGCCGAGTTTGGCCCGATAGGCCTTGCGCAGCGCGTCGATCGGCTCGAATCCGTTGCCCTTGTCGATATGCCAGAACGTCCAGCCGTTACAAGCATCCAGACCCTGGACCTTCGCGCCCATACGGTGAATGGAAGCTGTTTCCGCTCCCCATTCCAGCGACCCGTCGACCCGTATTTTCGCCTGCCAGCGTTTCCTGGAGTCCTGAAGAACATCGCCTGCATCCAGCAGCCCGGTTTCAATGATTGAGCCAAATGGAACTCGCGGCTCGGCGCGTTTGCCAGTCGTTACGACAAGTTCTGCCTTCTTGGCCGGGACAATGGCCTCAATACGGGCTGAAGCGGCTTCGATGTAGTCCTGCTCGCGCTCGATTCCGACGAAATTACGGCCCAGCCGCTTGGCCACCGCTCCCGTGGTTCCGGTACCGAAAAATGGATCAAGCACGACGTCACCGGGTTTGGTCGATGACATCAGGACGCGGTGCAGCAAGGCTTCCGGCTTTTGTGTGGGATGCACCTTTTTACCATCCGCTCCTTTCAGCCGTTCTCCGCCATTACAGATCGGAAACACCCAGTCCGAACGCATTTGTACATCGTCATTCGCCATTTTCATGGCGTCGTAGTTGAACGTGTAACCCTTCGCATTCTGGTCCCGTGATGCCCAAATCATTGTTTCGTGGGCATTGGTAAAGCGCCGTCCCCGAAAATTCGGCATCGGGTTTGTCTTGCGCCACACAATGTCGTTCAGGATCCAGAACTGCATATCCTGGAGGATTGTGCCTACTCTGAAAATATTGTGGTAGGAGCCGATGACCCAAATCGTGCCAGATGGCTTCAATACGCGACGCACAGCCAACAACCAGGCGCGGGTGAAATCGTCGTATGCCTTGAAAGTATCGAACTGGTCCCAATGGTCGTCGCAGGCATCAACCTTCGACTGATCCGGCCGGGACAGGTCGCCACCCAGCTGCAAATTGTAAGGAGGGTCGGCAAAGACCACATCAACAGAATTCGCAGGCAAGGCTTCAAGAGCGGCAACGCAATCGCCCTTAATGATGCTGTTGCACCAATCTGATGTTGATTTGTTGGAGGCAGAGGCACGCAGTTGTGCAGCATTCAAAACACGCATTTGAAACCCGGACGCAATACAAATTAGGCTTTGTGTAGGGTTACCCAACAGGGTGAACATTTGTTTAAGACGTCAGATATTGCGGCAGCCGGTCGCCTGCGATAGATAGCCGCTTTCTCGGCTCCAGTCTCGGAAACACCATGCCCGCATGCGAACTCGTCATCTTTGATAACGACGGCACACTGATGGACACCGAGATACTGGCGGCTGAGGTGGAGACCGAACTGCTGGTCGAATACGGTGCCACCATAACCGCCAGGGAGTTTTCAACCCGCTTTGCCGGCACTTCTTCTCAAACCGTCCAGAGGGTTATGGAAGAAGAACTTGGACGCAGCTTTCCCGATGACCACAGCAAAAAAGTTCTCGACAAGATGAAGGAAAAATTCTGGCGGGAAGCCAAGGCCATAGAAGGCGCCCATGATGTGTTGGATATGCTCGACCAGCCCCGTTGTATATGTTCCAATTCGGAGCCCGAAAAGCTCAAGATCTCACTGACACGTGGTGAACTGTGGGATCGTTTTCGGCCCTTTGTGTTCTCAGCCTACGAGCTTGAAAACGGTAAGAAGAAACCCGAACCGGACATATTTCTTCATGCTGCCCGGGAATTCGATGTGTCACCCGGCTCGTGCGTTGTGATTGAGGATTCGGTCGCGGGTGTTGCCGGCGCCGCGGCTGCTGGCATGCGTGTGATCGGCTTTACCGGAGGCTCTCATTCCTATTTGGCCCACGCAGATGACTTGACCGATGCCGGAGCCGAGACGGTGGTCAATCGACTGACGGACGTACCGGCGGTCATAGAAGTCTTTGCACAATGGGACGGCCTGAAGGTCTAGCTGAGGCCGTCAAGGTGTCTTATAGGGCCCCGGATCGAAGCCGATATAGATGCGTACATTGGTGTTCCGGGGTGCTGGAATGACAACGTTTTGGTCGACAAACGAAAACCTGTTGCTGGCCGAACCTGCCGGGATGGTCGCTGTCGGGCGATACAGTTTGCTGTAGATCGTGTCTCCACCTTCGGTCACAGCGACCCGAACCGGCACCTGAAATTCACCCGGTTTACCGGCCGGGCCGGTAATGACGCGCCCTCGGGCACCAACTTTTATCTCCAGGTTTTCTCCAACGTATGAACACTCGCGGGCAACACTGACGATCGTTGCCTGATACTGCACTTTATCAGCGTCTTGCTGGTCAGCACCCTTAGGCACAACTCTGTAGGCCTCAGTGCCATCTCGCAGCCTGACCGACGGGCAATAGTCGGTCAGCGCAGTGCGGGTGTTCTTCAGACGTGTTCGGGCGTTTGGATTGGTTCCGCGAGGCGCAGGCTCAGCGGCAGCGGTCTGCTGACCTGCGTCTGGCTTGGACGCGGCATCGTCGCTACCGACGCTGCCCAGCAAACCCGAGGTTTGACAACCCGCGAGGACCAGAAGTGACACCAAAACCGCCAAATGCCGAGTCGAAGCGTTCGTTCGATTGAACTGATCGTGCTCTTTCATGATATTCTGGACCCCAAAAACCAAACTTTTCACTCTTTATCAAAGCCGCAACAACAATACGAGCCATGCGGGTTGAATTCCCCCGGCGAGTGCCCTTACTAACGACAACAATCATTCCAAACCACACTTGACCCGATGAAGTATCTCAGCACCAGAGGCGATGCGCCCACTTTAGGCTTTTGCGACGCCGTTCTGGCAGGGCTTGCGCGCGACGGCGGCTTGTATGTTCCAGAATTCTGGCCGGAGTTGGACAAAGCTCAAATTCAGAGTTTTGCCGGACAGCCCTATACCGAGGTCGCGAAGGCGGTTCTGGCTCCGTATGTGGGCGACGAAATACCCGCTGTCGTTTTCAACAGGATGGTCGACGACGCTTATGCTACCTTCGGCCACCCGGCCGTTGCTTCCCTGATTCAGACTGGCACAAACGAGTTCGTGCTGGAGTTGTTTCATGGTCCCACGCTGGCGTTCAAGGATGTTGCAATGCAGCTGCTTGCGCGCATGGTCGACCACATCCTTGCTGAGCGCGGTGAGAAGCTGACCATTGCCGGCGCGACATCGGGCGACACCGGCGGTGCGGCCATAGAGGCCTTTCGCGGACGTGATAATTCCGACATCTTCATCCTCTTTCCCCACGGCAAGGTATCCGATGTCCAGCGATGGCAAATGACGGGCGTTGCTGATGCGAATGTCCACGCAATTGCCATTGAAGGCAATTTCGACGATTGCCAGGCGCTGGTGAAAGCCATGTTCAATCATCACACCTTTCGCGATCAGCAGAGGCTGTCGGGCGTGAATTCGATTAACTGGGGTCGAATAATGGCCCAGATCGTATACTATTTTTCAGCTGCCGCTTCTTTGGGAGCCCCCGACAGGCCCGTATCTTTCACCGTTCCAACCGGCAATTTCGGCGATATTTTTGCCGGTTACGCCGCAAAACGGATGGGATTACCCATTGAGCAGTTGGTCATTGCGACCAACAGCAATGATATTTTGTCCCGCACCCTGGAAACGGGTCGCTACGAAATCGCAGGCGTTCACGCTACGACTTCACCGAGCATGGACATTCAGGTTTCGTCGAATTTTGAGCGCCTTTTGTACGATGCCGGGGACCGGGATGCAGACAGCGTGAAGCGCGCAATGTCGTCGCTGGCACAATCTGGAGCCTTCACCCTGGACGACAAAACATATCGGGCCATCAAACGCGATTTTCGCGCGGGTCGAGCGGATGAACACGCTGTAGCTTCAACGATAGGCAAGGTCTTTGACAGCTGTGGATACCTTCTGGATCCTCACACGGCAGTTGGGGTTCATGTCGCTGGGTTGCTTGCGCCATCAGCCACTCCGATGGTGGTTCTTGGTACAGCTCATCCGGCAAAATTTCCAGACGCCGTTGAAGCAGCATCAGGTTTCCGACCTCCCCTTCCACCCCGATCGAAGGACTTGATGGACGGAGAGGAACGCTTCACAGTGTTGCCCAACGATTTGGGCGCCGTCGAAGACTTCATTTCTTCCCGCTCAAGAGCCGGTCTCTAGCAGCCAGGCTCATGAACTATGAGAACTTTCGGCGTTGGGAGGCGCCGTTGCCGATGGTATCCAGTAATACAGAAACTGTTCCCGCCGCTGCCAGAAAAGCGGCCAGCCTGCCCCGCAACATTCAAATTTCCAACCTTTCCAACGGCATGACAATTGTCACCGACCGTATGGATCACCTCGAAAGTGCAGCGCTTGGTGTTTGGGTCAAGGCCGGCGCACGGGACGAGTTACCGACGGAACACGGTATTGCCCACCTGCTCGAGCACATGGCGTTCAAGGGCACGAAAAACCGCACTGCGCGGGACATTGCCACGCAAATTGAAAATGTTGGGGGAGATGTCAATGCTGCGACCAGTGCTGAAACGACATCCTTCTATGCCCGGGTCCTGAAAAATGATGTGCCGCTGGCGATTGATATTTTGTCAGACATCCTCAACCACTCGACATTTGAAACCGCTGAACTCAAGCGCGAACAGCATGTGATTTTGCAGGAGATCGGCGCGGCTCAGGACAGCCCGGAAGATGTGGTGTTCGATAATTTTCAATCGGCGTGCTTTTCTAATCAGGCACTTGGGCGCCCGATCATGGGTACTCCAGAAACGGTATCGTCTTTTGATGCCGACAATCTGCGCAGCTACCTGTCCGACCACTATCATGGACCAAACATGGTTCTTTCAGCGTCCGGCGCAGTGGATCACGACGCCATCGTGAAAATGGCTGAATCGCGCTTTTCTGAATTCGGCAGCACGCTGCCCCGGGAACCCGAAGCCTGCTGCTACACGGGTGGAGAGATCCGTCAACAAAAGGATTTGATGGAAGCGCAGATTGTTCTTGGGTTTGAAGGGCGCGCATACCACGCCAGGGATTTCTACGCATCGCAGGTGCTCGCCACCCTCATGGGAGGGGGGATGTCATCGCGATTGTTTCAAGAAGTCCGGGAGAAGCGAGGGCTTTGCTACTCCGTATACTCGTTTCATTGGGGTTTCTCTGATACGGGTGTGTTCGGTATTCATGCCGCCACAGAAGACGCCGACATCCCCGAACTGATCCCGGTCCTGCTTGAGGAGATACGTAAGTCGGGTAAGCAGATCGAGCAGGAGGAGCTTGACCGTGCGCGTGCGCAAATCGGGGCCGGTCTGATGATGAGCATGGAAAGCCCTGCATCGCGATCAGCACAGATAGCTCGACAAATATTGCTTTTCGGAAGACCAATTTCCAATGAGGAACTAATGGAAAGGCTTTCTGCATTAACGGTTGAGCGTTTGCGCGATCTTGCTGACCGTCTGTTCACCGAAAGCATGCCCACCATCGCTGCAATCGGACCAATTGCAAAACTACCCGGGCTCGCTGATATTGCCGGGCAGCTTGGCACGCGGGTGCCGGAAGCGGCACAATAGGAGGCGTTTTGCGAAATGCGGCTGCTGAATTTCGCTTCTCGGTTTCCTGGCCCTTCGGTCCTCACCACGCGGCGCTTGATATTGCAGCGACCACACCCGGATCATTACGCAGCCTGGGCAAAACTACGCCGCGAGAGCGCCGACTTTTTGCGACCCTTTGAGCCGAAATGGGCACGGGACGAACTATCCCGCGCAGCTTTCCGGCAGCGTCTCAGACGTCAGGAATCGGAAATAAATGCAGGCCGTGGACTACCTTGGTTTCTGTTTGAACGCGAAGATCCTGCTGTTCTGCTGGGCGGCTTGACGCTCAGCAATATCAGGCATGGTGTCGCTGATACAGCAACCCTGGGCTATTGGATGGGCGAAGCCTATGCCGGCAAGGGCATCATGCGCGAGGCGGTTCTTACGGTATGTGAGTGCGCATTTCGACATCACAAGCTGCACCGAATTGAGGCAGCAACGATCATTGAGAACGAACGGTCGCAGCGGTTGCTGGAAAGCTGCGGATTCCAGCGCGAGGGCATTGCAAGAGCCTATCTGAAAATCAACGATGAATGGCGTGATCATCACTTGTTTGCCCGCCTTTCGACTGATCCGGATGTCGAAACGCCTCAATTTGGCTCCTGACCCGGCATATGTGGCACAATGCTCCCCAACTTCCGCCGCTGTTAACATTTACGCAACGGGGGTTCTCACGTATCAAAAACCCACTGAAATCTGAAGCGGCACGCTGACGGGAATGGTAGACGGCGTACAAAACCTGAAGCGAGCCATACAGACCGTTTCGTACGTTCTGGCGCTGATTTGTGTCTTCTTTTTTGGTTCGCAGGCCGACGCTTTGGAGGCCGTTGAAGTAGCGCCTGATCAAGCCGCGATTGATCTGACAAAATCCTACGATTTATACAGCGGCGCCGGTCCCCAGATTCAAGTTACCACGGTGCCTGACGCACAAAGCATTGTGAATCGGATTGAAGTGCGCTCCGACGCTGAAGAGTCGACCGGAAACTGGTTGACTTTTGCCTTGGCCAACAATTCAGACCAGCAGATCGACCGACTGATCGTGGCACCACACTTCAGGTTGGCAAATTCAGGGCTGATATGGCCCGATTTGGGAAATGCGCGCATCAGGTCCATTACGCCCAGCGAGGGGTTTACGCTGGACAGGCAATCAGATCCCGACGCCGACATTTTTCGCATTACCCTCAACCCCGGATCGGTGGTCACCTTTGTTGCCGAACTCGCCGATGATGACGTAAACCAACTGACCCTTTGGGAACCGGACGCCTACAAAGACGCCGTCAACAGCTACACTCTCTATGAAGGTATCGTATTGGGTATCGCGGGCCTGCTTGCCGTGTTCCTGACGATCCTGTTTGTCGTGAAAGGCTCGGCGATGTTCCCGGCAACCGCAGCGCTCGCCTGGGCTGTTCTTGCCTATGTTTGCGTCGACTTCGGATTTTTGAGCAAGATCGTTTCGCTTGCCCCGGGCGACCAAAACATCTGGCGTGCCTGCACTGAGGTGTTCATCGCTGCCAGTCTTCTGGTCTTCCTCTATGCCTACCTGCATCTGAATCGCTGGAACACGCGTTACAACTACCTGATTCTTGGCTGGCTGGTTGGTCTTGTAGGGTTGATCGCTGCCGCGGTATTTGCGCCATCCGAGGCTGTTGGCATTGCGCGCTTTTCAATTGCGGCAACTGCTGTCCTCGGCCTGATAATCGTTCTGGTTCTCAGCTTTCGAGGGTTTGATCGCGCCATTTTGTTGATTCCCACCTGGCTGCTCATCATCACCTGGGTTTGCGGTGCCTACATGACCATCAGCGGGCAATTGGACAACGATATCATTCAGCCTGCGCTGGGCGGAGGACTTGTGCTCATAGTGCTGTTGATATCCTTCACGGTAATGCAACACGCTTTTGCCGGCGGCGCCCTCGTTCAGGGCCTTGTCAGCGACGTGGAACGTCAGGCTCTGGCACTGACCGGCTCTGGTGACTCCGTCTGGGACTGGGACGTCGACCGGGACGAAATTTTTATCAGCGAAGAAACAGCCCTGAGCCTTGGAATCCATCCAAGCGACATCAATGGTTCGCCGAACAAATGGCTGGTTCTGTTGCATCCGGAGGATCGCGACCGCTTCAAGTCGACGCTGGACATCATTCTTGATCATCGTCGCGGGCGGGTGTCGCAGGATTTCCGGCTGCGTGGAGCCAATGGCAAATATCACTGGATGAATGTACGCGCGCGCCCCGTTATTGGCAGCGATGGTGAGGTGCTGCGCTGTGTCGGCACCATTACCGACGTAACAGATTTGCGGGTCTCGCGCGAACGCCTGTTACACGATGCTGTGCACGATAATCTCACGGGACTCCCAAACCGGGAATTGTTCATAGACCGGCTTGAGACAGCCATTTCGCTTGCTCGGTCGGAAACAAAACTGCGCCCCTCCGTATTCATCATCAATCTGGACCGCTTTTCACAAATCAACGAAACGATGGGACTGGCGATAGGCGACTCGGTTTTGTTGACGGTCGCGCGACGAATGACCCGGCTGTTGAAACCACAGGACGCATTGGCGCGCCTGGGTGGTGACCAGTTTGCCCTGCTGCTGCTGTCAGAGCATGAGCCCGACAAGGTTGCTACAGTCGCCGACGCAATAAAGCGATCACTCAAGGCGCCCATCAACTTCGCCGACAAGGAAATCGTTGTAACGGCCTCAATCGGTCTCATTAGTTGGTCCGCAGATCAGACCAGCGCCGAGGACATGATCAAGGATGGCGAGCTGGCCATGTTTCAGGCCAAGCGGGTGGGCGGCGATTCCATCGAACCTTTCCGGCCGAGTTTTCGTACCCAGCAAGCGCCAAATATGCATCTGGAAACAGAGCTTCGCCGCGCGGTGGATCGCAAGGAACTCGAAATGTTTTACCAGCCGATTATCCGGCTGGAAACACAAACGGTCGTCGGATTTGAAGCCCTTATGCGCTGGCAGCATCCCCAACGCGGCCTTATCTCGCCAACAGAGTTCATTCCTTTGGCTGAGCGAACAAACCTGATTATTCCTCTGGGGATGTTTGCACTTGAATCAGCAGCGAGTGAGCTGGCGAAATGGCAAAAGGCACTTGGAGATGTTCCAGTTTTCGTCAGCGTGAACATCTCAAGCCGCCAATTGCTCAGGCACGATCTGATCAATGACATCAAGACGGTGTTGAATCGCAATCAAATTCTGCCCAACACATTAAAGCTGGAACTGACTGAATCTCTGATCATGGAAAATCCCGAGCATTCGTCGGATGTCCTGCAGCGGGTTCGCGACCTGGGTGCCGGCTTGTCGTTGGACGACTTTGGCACCGGATATTCCTCTCTATCGCATCTCATGCGTTTCCCCTTCGACACGATCAAGATTGACCGGTCTTTCGTTTCCAATGCCGGCGGAAATGGTCGCCCGATCATCTTACGATCAATCGTTGGCATGGCTCACGATCTTGGTATGGAGGTTGTTGCAGAAGGTGCGGAAGACGAAACCGACGCCCTGGAACTACACCAACTCGGTTGCGAATATGCCCAGGGGTTCCTGTATGGTGCTCCCATGACCGCGAAGGTTGCGCTTCAAGCATTGCAGCAGGACTATCCGCTGAAGCGCTGAGACTTTCACGCGTGGCCAGCGCTCGCCGAAAGGGCAGCCTCGCTGATACCCAAATCGGATAGAGCGGTGTCGTACTGCATCTCATGATGGGTGTGGAACAACAATTTCGCGGTCGCCGGAACCGTCAGCCATCCGTTCTGAGCTATTTCTTCTTCGAGTTGCCCACCCGACCAGCCCGAATAGCCGAGCAACATTATGGAATCCACTGGTGGTTCGGGACTCGCCAGCTTTTTCAACACATCGAGCGTAGAACTGACGCAGGCGAAGTCGCTGACCCTTGTGGTGGAAGAGCCGCCATAGTCGGGAGAGTGAACAACGAATCCGCGTCCTTGTTCTACTGGTCCCCCACGGAAGACAGGGACGACTGGCCTGTCTGCATCGGCCGGGGCTAATCCCTCTTGCAGATTCAACTCCTCCAATATGTCGTCAAAACTTGGTTGCAGGACTGGTTGGTTGAGCACAAAACCAAGTGCTCCGCCGGAGTGGTGCGAGCAGACAAGAATGACCGCACGCGAAAAGCGGGGATCCTCCATGCCTGGCATTGCGATCAAACACTGACCTTTCAGATCGAAATGTTTTTTCATATCAGACCGGATCTCCCTACCTGCATTCAAGCCTAACAAGGTTGAACTCATTGTGAAACATCACATGGAAATGAAGTCTCGTGTTTGCAATGTTCTCGATTTGGTGACGAAGCCGGTTTATTTAAACCTGATGAGAATAGTTCTTTCACTTATTGCGGCATGGGTGCTGTCAATCCTTCCGGCCCAGGCCGGGAACAGCCCGTGGTTCGACACCGACGGCGCGCGCATGCGGCTCGTTTCGATGCCGTCAGCGGACGGGAAGACCATCGATGCAGGTCTGCAGTTTGAGTTGCAGCCGGACTGGAAAACCTATTGGCGATCTCCCGGTTCTTCAGGGCTTCCACCGCAGGTCAATTTTCTGGGATCTCAAAATGCGGCCAAGGTTGAAATGAAGCTGCCGGTTCCCAGCCTCTTTAGAGATGGAAACGGAATCAGCGCGGGATACAAAGACTCGGTGACATTTCCGATCAGCGTGGAGCCCTTGTACCCCGGACGGCCGGTCGTGCTGAAAGCAAACGGTGTCGTCGGCATATGCGGTACGATATGCGTTCCGGTTCAGTTTAGTCTCGAATTGACCGAAACAGGATCAGGCGTGGTGCCGGCCGATGTCGTGCGCCCCATCGTCGCGGCGAACCAGAACTTAATACATGCCGCGTCAGACCAGCAACGGGTCGAAGAAGTGGTGTTCGATCCAAAGGGCAGCAATCTGATGGTCAACGCCAAAGTGCCTGAGGGAACACGAGCGGCCAGTATTTTCGTGGAAGGCCCGTTCAACTGGTATCTTTCGCCCGTCAAAGCCAGTTCCATAGATGGGCCACGCGCAGTATTTTCAGTCAGCCTTGCTGACATGCCAAAAGATGCCGCCCCGGAAAAGGTTTCATTGCGTTTCACGCTTGTCGCTGACGGCGCCGGCACCGAGCAGGAATTGACGCCCGTTTTGCGTTGACATGGCTTGACGAGACACCACCGAAGCGGCTTCATTTGTTTCACCGTGACAAGCTCTGAGGACAGCCACCATGACCATAACCATTGGCGACAGAATTCCTGATGCAGAATTTACCATCATGACTGCAGATGGCCCCGCCAAGACCAACACCGCCGACATATTTGGGGGTAAAAAGGTCGTCTTCTTTGCCGTCCCGGGGGCCTTTACGCCCACGTGTCATGCCAACCATATGCCGGGATTTGTGGAGAACCATGATGCCATTCTTGAAAAGGGCGTTGATTCCATCGTCGTGACTACAGTCAACGATGTCCACGTCGTGAGCGCCTGGGAAAAGGCGAGCAACGCATCCGGTAAAGTGCAGTTTCTGTCCGATGGGAACGCCGAATTCGCAAAGGCAATCGGCATGGACATCGACCTTGGTGTCGCCGGAATGGGCATACGCTCAAAACGCTATTCGATGATTGTCGATGACGGCGTGGTGACAAAACTCAACGAAGAGCCCAACCCGGGTCAGGCCGATACCAGTTCTGCTGCAACGATACTTGAACAGCTGTAACAGCTGCAACGATCACTCAGTCGTTGGGGCCGAGTTTATAAGGCTCCATGCCCATGCGAGCGAGCTCATCGGCTCGCTCGTTCTCGTCATGACCGGCATGACCTTTTACCCAGTGCCAGTTGATCTGGTGTCGTTTGACCGCCTCATCCAGTGCCTGCCAGAGCTCAACATTTTTGACCGGCTTTTTGGCTGAAGTTTTCCAACCATTTCTCTTCCAGCCGTGAATCCAGCCGGTCATTCCACCTTTCACATACTGGGAGTCGGTATAGAGGTCGACGTTCGATGGCTGTTTGAGTGCATTGAGTGCCTCAATAGCAGCAACGAGTTCCATACGATTGTTGGTGGTTTCAAAATCTCCGCCACTGAGCTCCTTTTGGTGGTCGCCGGAGCGCAAAAGAGCACCCCAACCACCCGGACCAGGATTTCCGGAACAAGCACCGTCAGTCCAGATTGAAATGTTTTTCATGCTATGCCGTAGCTGTTGGCGGTTCGAACTCTTTGATGAAAACGAAGACGCTTTGCGAAAACCCTGGGGTCGTGGGGAATGACAAGCGCCCCGGGCGGTACGTTCAGCCAGTCATTGACCCGTGTAAGAAGAAACCGAAGTGCGGCACCTCTGGCGAGAACTGGCAAACAATCTACCTCCGTTGGCTCGAGCTTTCGCACAGACTGATAACCGCCAATCAAAGCTTTCGAGAGTTCGGGCATAAATTCTGTGTCGTCATCGAAACACCAAGCATTGATGGCGATCGCCAGATCGTAAGCCAGAAAATCATTACACCCGAAATAGAAGTCGATGATTCCTGAAAGGCTGCCGTCCAGGAAGAAAACGTTGTCTTTGAACATGTCAGCATGAACAACTCCGGCTGGAAGATCGTCGGGCCAGATCGCTGTGAGGTCGCTCAATTCCTGCGATATCAGCAAAGCCATTCCAGGTTCGATCTCATCAGCGCGTGGCAGACAGGCTTTGGCCAAAGGTTTCCAGCCATCGGGGTTCAGAGCGTTTTCCCGGCGAATGGTGAAATCTGCAGCGTCGATGTGCAACGTTGCCATAGCCTCACCAGCCATACGGCAATGTTCGGCAGTGGGGTGTTTGACTTCCATTCCCTCGAGAAAGGTAACAAGAGCCGCAGGCCGTCCTTCGACAACGCCCAGGGCGTCTCCGTTTCGTTTACGTATGGGGGAAGGACAGGGGAATCCCTTTTTTGACAGATGATCCATAAGACCGACGAAAAACGGAAGGTCGGCCTCTGCGACGCGCTTTTCGTACAGAGTCAGGATGTATTGTCCGCCGCCGGCGTGGAGCATGTAGTTGGTGTTCTCGACACCACCGGCAATCCCTTTGAGGGATTGAACCTTCCCAAGATCATAGTCTGTCAGAAAGAGATCCAGCGCCTCGTCGGATACTTCAGTGTAGACCGCCATCTATGCAGGACCGTTCACGAAGGCCATGTCGGCTGGTTCCAGTGGCAGGTCGCGCAGGTCGCGCATCACCAGGAAATTCTCGTCTTCGACCACGGTTTCCGAAAGTTCCACGGTCAGGTCAAAGCGTTGACGGACGGCTTCAACGATCTCACTGACGAGAATTTCGGGTGCGGAAGCACCCGCCGACAGGGCGATGGTTACTTCACCTTCATGGTCATCCAGACAGTCCCAGGGGATCTCTGTAGCGTTCTGCACCAACTTGCTGCGCGACGCCCCTGCCCGTAACGCAACCTCAACCAATCGCTTTGAATTAGAGGAATTTGGTGCGCCGACAATCAAAAACAGGTCTGCTCCAGATGCGGCAGCCTTGACCGATTCTTGCCGGTTTGTGGTGGCGTAGCAAATTGACTCAGCGGCCGGGGCCTGAATATCCGGAAACCGCTCCTGCAGTCGGTTGATGATGTCTGCCGTATCGTCCACCGAAAGCGTGGTCTGGGTGACAAAACCCAATTGCATGCCCTGCGGAGGATCAAATGCATCTGCGTCTTTTAGGGTTTCAATCAATGTGGAGGCGCCTTCGGGCAATTGCCCCATGGTTCCGACGACTTCCGGATGTCCCTTGTGGCCAACAAGCAGCACATGGCGCCCGCGACGATCATGAAGCATCGCCTGCTTGTGAACTTTGGAAACCAGCGGGCATGTAGCGTCAAGATAGAGCATATTGCGGCTCTCAGCCGCCGCTGGCACCGACTTGGGGACCCCGTGGGCAGAAAATATCACAGGCTGTTCGGTCTCGGGTACCTCTGAAAGACTCTCGACAAACACAGCTCCCCTTTCACGCAGCCCCTCGACCACATATTTGTTGTGTACGATTTCGTGTCGGACATAGACCGGCGCGCCATATTTTTTGAGTGCCAGAACGACAATCTGGATGGCCCGGTCCACACCCGCGCAGAATCCGCGCGGACCACAGAGCAAGAGCCTGGCCTTCTGTTGGATCGGTGATTCAACTGACATGAATGTTGCGAGACCTTTGTATCGACACCGTGAACGCTAACGCCATCATCAATGGATTTCCAGTGTTGGCTTCAGGCATTAGCTTCGTCAGACTGCCGAACGCGCGTGAACAGAAAATAGCCGCCAACACATAACAGGGCTAAGGCGAGACCAAACCAGGTCACGGCATATTGCAAGTGACTATTGGGGAAGCTGATGCGGGTAACGCCACCGACCGGGAGACCTCCGGGGTTGGTTTCGTCGCCGGCATCGATGAAGAACGGTATCCGGCTGACATTTGTCTTGTCGTAAGCCCGTCCAAACATCTGGGTAATTGACTTCCAGTGAAAGACATTCTTCTCCAGATCGTTGTCGTAGACCGCGCTATTGGGCCTTTCCTTCGGGGCGGAGCGGGCGAGTCCCTTGACTGTTACAATCCCTCCGACCTGACCTGCGGCGCGCAGGCCCGGCTCCTTGATCTCATAAGGAACGAAACCCCGGTTTATGAAAACAATTTGCCCGTTCTCGCGCGTTAGTGGCGTATAAATGAAGTAACCCGATTGCCCCTTATAGGGCGCGAAAAAGTGCTGTTCTTTGCTATGGTCGAATGTCCCGCTAACGATCGCCGGACGGTATTCGAAATCCTCCCCTGCTACTCGCAATTGCTCAATTTGCTCGATGGTAAGCGGCGCATTGTCCAGGTTTTGTTGTACCCGCTTTATTAGTCCCTCTTTCCAGTCAAGCCGCTGGATTTGCCAGATACCCAGACCGGTCAAGACAGATATGCCGAGTGCGATACAAGCCGCCAGAATGAAATGCGATAGCTTCATTATTGTCATATGGTCTGCCTAGTCGGCGCGATCAATCTTTCCCTGTGCGGCATCGTGCTTGAATTGCAACGCTATGAGCACACCCTTAACGATCCGCAGGGCGGGCAGTCCGATAGCCAGCACAACGATTGGCCAGACCACAACGTGCACCCAGACCGAGGGCTGATAGTTCAGTTCTACGATGAGCACCATGCCCAAAACCAGAAACCCCATTCCCATAATGATGAAAACTGTTGGACCATCGCCTGAGTCCTCGAAATCAAAGTCCATCCGGCAGGCAGAGCAGCTCTCTTTGACCGTCAGTAAGCCCGTAAAAAGAGCGCCCTCGCCGCATCGAGGGCAGCGCCCCTTGATTCCAGTGGGGACTGGATCGAGGTCGGGAAAGTGATTTGATTTCATCGTACAGCTTTCCAAAAAAAGGGCGGCTTCCCAAAGAAAAGCCGCCCCCCGTGAATTTGTCCCTGTGTCGCCGATCAATGGGCGATCGTTCCCCCCTGGGAAGCCCAAATGTATACGGCAAAAAACAGGAACAACCAGACGACGTCAACGAAGTGCCAGTACCAGGCGGCGGCCTCGAAACCGAAATGTTGTTTCGCTGTGAAGTGCCCCATCATGGCGCGGACGAGGCAGACGACCAGGAAGATCGTTCCGACCAGCACGTGGAAACCGTGGAAACCTGTCGCCATGAAGAATGTCGCGCCGTAGATCGAATCTTTGAACGCGAACGGTGCCTGTGCATATTCGAGTGCCTGAACAGCTGTAAAGATAAGACCAAGGACAACGGTAAGGACGAGCCCCCAGATCAACCCCTTGCGATCTCCTTCCAGGAGCGAATGATGTGCCCAGGTTACGGTTGTGCCCGAAAGCAACAGGGTCACCGTGTTGAACAGAGGCAGGTGCAAGGGATCGAGAACACTGATATTGGCGGGTGGCCATTGGCCGCCGGTATGTTCGGTGCGGGCAAACTGGATGGCCTCACCCGGATACAGGGAGGCATCGAAGAAAGCCCAAAACCATGCAACAAAGAACATTACCTCAGAAGCAATGAACATGATCATGCCATAGCGCAGATGCAGTGACACAACCTGGGTGTGATCGCCTGCATGGGCTTCTTTTACGGTGTCGGCCCACCAGCCGTACATGACGTAAAGAACAATCAGAAGCCCGATCGTGAAGACCCACGGACCGCTCATACCCAGTGTTGAAGCGCCTTCGACTTTCAGGGACTGCATCCACACAATGCCACCGATGGCCATAAGCAGCGCCCCGATGGAACCGATAAACGGCCAGGGGCTTGGGTCAATGATGTGATAGTCGTGATTTTTTGTGTGTGCTTCAGCCATGTCGGTTTCCAGCATTTCCCTTGATTGTCTTTTTACACACGCCGGTGTGAATTCAATAGCTAAGTTTTGGGTTTTTCGCCCGTTTTTACAGTGTCATTTGCATCGGTAACCGCTTCCCCCGCATCTTCGTCGGGAAAGAACGTGTAAGACAGCGTAATCGCCTTTACGTCCTTGAGCAGCGGATCGTCGACTATTTCCGGATCCACGAAGAAGACGACGGGCATGTCGACTTCCTGACCGGGGCGCAATTCCTGTTCGGTAAAACAGAAACATTCGATTTTGTTGAAATAGGCGCCAGCTGCCTGCGGAGACACGTTAAATGTCGCCATGCCAAAGCTCGTATCCGTGCCGGTGTTTCGCGACACATAAGAAGCCTGGCCCTTTTCACCTATCTGCAGCGTGATTGAACGTTGCCTGGGCTTGAATTCCCAGTTGAGTTCATTCGAAACATTGGCGTCAAACCGTACCGTGATATTCCGGGCCAGCACTTCACCGGTCGTCGCTTCCGACCGCTGGGTGGTACCGCCATATCCTGTGACCTGACAGAAAATCTCGTAGAGCGGAACGGCAGCATAAGCCATGCCGAGCATGCCGAATGTCATTCCCAGACACATCACAACGACGCGCGTATCCTTAAGCGAAGATCTCCGGTGTTGATTCACTGGTTGAAGCCCCCGCCTGATTCAATGTGGCGGTCCATGATCTGTGGGCCGAACTTGGATATTGTTGCCCCGTAAAATACAACGACGAGCGCGAACAGCGACAGGCCTATGGCGATGTTACGGCTGCGTCGCGATCGCTGCTGCTTCTCCGTCAGCGCGACCCGCTCGATATCCTGAGCATTGCTTTCGCGAGTCGTCATCACAGCACACCCGCAAGTAGATACTGGATGCCCGTCAGGCGGAACACGACCGCCTCCAGGAATAACGTGCCGAACAGAGCGAAGAGGTAAAAGATCGAAAATCCGAACAACCTCTTTTCCGCCATAAGCCGGGCGTCTTCACCGCCATTAAGCCAGACCTTGTAGGCCAGCCACAGAAACACAGCCCCGGAAACCGCAGAAACGACGGCATATGTCAAACCGCCAAATCCCATCAAAGCAGGCGCAACACCCACAGGTGCGAGGAGAAGCGAGTAAGCCAGCATTTGGTTCCGGGTGGACTTCTCACCGACAACATTCGGCATCATCGGCACGTGCGCATCATCGTAGTCGCGCATTTTCCAGAGCGCCAACGCCCAAAAGTGCGGCGGCGTCCAGACAAAGATGATGGCAAATAGAACAATTCCTTCCAAGGTCAGGCTGCCTGATACGCAAGCCCAGCCAATCATGGGAGGAAAGGCGCCGGCTGCCCCGCCGATCACAATATTCTGCGGCGTGGAACGCTTCAGCCACATTGTGTAAATGACGGCATAGAAAAAAATCGTGAATGCAAGCAGACCACCGGCAACCCAATTGACCAGCAATCCCAATGTCAAAACAGACAGAACTGACAGTACAACGCCGAAATTCAGCGCCTCGTTGGCGGTCACATTGCCGGCCGGTATTGGTCGGTTTGCGGTGCGGGTCATGACGGCGTCGATATCGGCATCAAACCACATATTAAGGGCGCCGGACGCACCGGCACCAATGGCGATGCAAAGAATCGAAATCAGGCCGATGACCGGATCAATGGCACCCGGCGCAACCAGCATGCCCGCGAGCGCCGTAAACACGACCAGCCGCATGACTCGCGGTTTCATCAACGAAAAATAGTCGCCCGGCATGGCGTGCGACACGTCGTAGATACCGGCACTGTTTTCTACAGATGACATCTTTTCTTTCACCAACGGGGCCACGAGGCCCCGCTCAATTGTCAACAAACAAACCCGCGCCGGAATCGTCCGGAGCGGGCTTCGATTTCAATTAGCGCACCCGCGGCAACTGTTCCCATTGGTGGAACGGAGGTGGCGACGTCAGATGCCATTCCAGCGTCGTTGCCCCTTCGCCCCAGGGGTTGTTGCCTGCAACGCGGCGGCGCATGAACGCTTCGGCGATGCTCAAAAGGAATATCAGAACACCGAAGGCCGAAATGTAGGACCCGATGGAGGAAACATAGTTCCAACCCGCGAAAGCGTCCGGATAGTCTACATAGCGACGTGGCATGCCCGCGAGGCCAAGGAAATGCTGCGGGAAGAAGATAATATTCACGCCGATGAACGTCACCCAGAAATGCGCTTTGGCGATGAACGAATTGTACATGTAGCCGGTCATTTTCGGGAACCAGTAATACCAGGCCGCAAACACTGCAAATACAGCACCGAGTGAAAGGACGTAGTGGAAGTGAGCCACGACGTAGTAGGTATCGTGGAAGGAGCGATCGAGGCCGGCATTGGCCAATTGCACGCCCGTAACACCGCCGACTGTAAACAGGAAGATGAAACCGATTGCCCACAGCATCGGTGTCCGGAAAGTGATCGAACCACCCCACATGGTCGCGATCCACGAAAAGATTTTCACGCCGGTTGGAACGGCAATGACCATTGTGGCGAACACGAAATATCGCTGTGTGTTGAGGGACAGGCCAACGGTGTACATGTGGTGAGCCCACACGATGAAGCCAACGGCCCCAATCGCCACCATGGCGTAGGCCATGCCGATGTATCCGAAAATTGGTTTGCGTGAGAATGTCGAAACGATGTGGCTGACAATGCCGAAACCCGGCAGGATCAGAATGTAAACCTCCGGGTGCCCGAAGAACCAGAAAAGGTGCTGGAACAAAATCGGATCCCCTCCCCCTTCCGGTGTGAAGAACGTCGTGCCGAAGTTACGATCCGTCAGCAGCATGGTAATGGCGCCGGCGAGAACCGGCAGCGACAACAACAGCAGAAATGCGGTGACAAGCACCGACCACGCAAACAGCGGCATTTTATGCAGCGTCATGCCCGGAGCACGCATGTTGAAGATCGTTGTGATAAAGTTGATCGCGCCAAGAATTGATGATGCGCCGGCGAGGTGCAGCGACAGAATGGCAAAATCCATGGCCGAACCGGGCTGTCCGGTCGTGGACAGCGGTGGATAGATAGTCCAGCCACCGCCAACTCCGTTGGCACCGGCGGGGCCCGGCATAAACACCGAGATCGTCAACAGCAACAGAGCCGGTGGCAACAGCCAGAATGAAATATTGTTCATCCGCGGAAAGGCCATGTCAGGGGCGCCGATCATGATCGGTACCATCCAGTTTGCGAAGCCGCCAATCAACGCAGGCATCACCATGAAAAAGATCATGATCAATCCATGCGCCGTGGTGAACACGTTATAAACATGGGGATCGCCGAATACCTGGAGGCCAGGTTCCTGCAATTCCCACCGCATCATCACAGATAGAAATCCGCCATAGATACCGGAAAAAATTGCGAAGATCAGGTAGAGTGTCCCGATATCCTTGTGGTTGGTCGAATAGAACCAACGCTTGAAGAAGCCGGGTTTGTGATCGCCATGGGCGTCGTGAGTTGCTGCATAGGCCATGTTCTATCGATCCCCTTAATTGCTTGTCTGCTCGGCAGACTTGCTGGCGACATCTATTTTCTTTTTCTGTTCATCGAGTGTTGCCATGAGCGCTCTGTTCGCCGCTCCGACGTCGTCACTGGCCATATCAGCCCAAGTGGCAAAATCATCTTCTGACACAACGCGGATCGCCAGAGGCATGTATGCGTGATAGATGCCGCAGAGCTCGGAACACTGGCCGTAATAGAGGCCTTCTTTCGTCGCTGTGAAATGTGTTTCGTTCATTCGACCGGGAATGCCGTCCATTTTCAGGCCGAATGCCGGCATTGCAAAATTGTGAATAACGTCACCCGCAGTCACCAGCACCCGTACCGTTTGACCTACCGGGACAACGAGCTCGTTGTCGACAGCCAAAAGTCGCGGATACTGGGCCAGGTCAGTTTTTCCAGAATCTTCGCGCTCCTTTTGAGCCGCTTCCGCGCTACCTGCCACGACTTCGGATCCAATCGGACGGGCTTCAAAGGCGATCTCAGCATCGAGATCCTGGTACTCAAAACCCCAATACCACTGATAGCCGGTGGCCTTAATCGTCAATGCCGGATTCTGAGGTGGTGTGAGCTGAGTGGTCAGCAGGCGGAAGGACGGGATAGCCAGGGCGACAAGAATTACCACCGGGGCGAGCGTCCAGACCACTTCAATCAATGTATTGTGGGTGGTCGTTGACGGTTCAGGATTGGCCTTAGCGTTGTAGCGTACGGCAACAATCGCCAGCAGAGCAACGACAAACAGGGTAATCGGTACGATGAACCATAATGTGTACCAATCAAACCAGATGATTTCTTCCATATTGGGGGAGGCTGCCGGCTGATGCCATTTCTGCCAGGGTGTGGGCTGCGCGGCCCATGCGGCTGCGCCGGTTGCGAATGCTCCGGCTAGTCCTGCAATGCTGGCTCGTGCGAATTTTTTGATTGGATTTCTCATCCAACATTCTCCGGTTTTTGGTTGATCACGGCATGGCTCCCAGAAGCGTCCGTGCGTCAGCGCCTGTGAACCACAATGCTGCATAGGCTGCAAGACGTCCAGCTATCCAGATTGCGGCATTTTTTCTTTCAGCCCCCTGAATTCAGATAATTTTGCCCTCTGATGGCCGTAATTTCCCTGTTGCCTCCGCGCAAGGGGCTGAGATGGTTGGGCGACTGCAAACATTTGCCGCAGCCCGGGGTTTTCTTTAGCGCTCAGGCGCGGCACATATTCATTGGATATTTCAGATGATTCGGATACGCGCGATGCGTTCTCTTTTTGGTCTTGTCGGAGCAGTTCTATTGGGCAGCGCAGCTGTTTCCGGCGCATCGGCCCAGGGTGTTGGCGGCAAAGTTTCCTCGAAGCACGGCGCCTGGTCTATTCTGTGCGACACACCAGCAGGCGCCAATACCGAACAATGCGTCCTCATGCAGAATGTGGTCGCGGAGGACAGGAACGAAGTCGGTCTCTCAGTTGTCGTGCTGAAGACAGCTGACAAGAAGGCTCGGATCCTCAGGGTTCTGGCGCCACTCGGTGTGATTTTACCCAATGGCCTGGGGTTAAACATTGACGGCAAGGATCTCGGCCGCGCGTATTTCGTACGCTGTTTTTCAGACGGTTGTTATGCAGAAGTAATTCTCAAGGACGATTTGCTAACCGCAATGCAGACCGGTCAAAATGCCACCTTCATCGTCTTCGAGACACCCGAAGAAGGCATCGGCATTCCTGTTGATCTGGACGGCTTTAAAGACGGTTACGAAAAGCTCCCCTGAATTTGGCTGAGAATTTGCCCAACCGGCGGGAATCTTGCTGACCGGATTGAAAAAGCACACATTGTCCACTGCTTTCCAAGCGAACCGAGAAGGATGCCGCTATGACCGACACCCTGCTAAACCGTTTTGACTGTGGTCCCGATCGCGTCACCTCGCTTCTCGCAGACACCCTGCACGGCGCGGATGACGGCGAATTGTTTCTGGAGCACGTTGAAACCGAAAGCCTGGTTTTCGACAATGGCAAACTAAAATCCGGCTCGTTCGACACGCGACAAGGTTTTGGCCTGCGCTCAGTGGCGGGAGATGCCGCAGGCTATGCGCATTCCGGGGACATGACTCATGCAGCTCTGTCACGGGCTTCGGATGCGGTACGTGCGGTCACGGGTGGTCATTCCGGCAATCATGCAGATGCACCGCAGAAAACCAACAAACAGCTATATGCTGCCGCGAATCCGTTGATTCAGCCCAGTTTCGAGGAGAAGGCCAGGCTTCTCGAAGAAATCGACACCTATGCCAGAGCGCTGGATCCTGCCGTTCGGCAGGTCAGTGTCTCGCTTTCGGCATCATGGCAAATTGTCGAAATTCTTCGAGCTGATGGCCAGCTTGCGAAAGACATCCGCCCACTGGTTCGCCTAAACGTCTCTGTTGTTGTCGGTAAGGGCGACCGCCAGGAAAGCGGTTCTCACGGCATTGGAGGACGACACGGATTTGAGCAGATTGTGGACGAAGTCACCTGGAAGGCGGGCGTGTCTGAAGCTCTTCGGCAGGCAATGGTCAATCTTGAGGCTGTGCCCGCCCCCGCCGGCACCTTCGACGTTGTCCTCGGTGCCGGATGGCCTGGCGTCATGCTGCACGAGGCTGTCGGTCACGGTTTGGAGGGCGACTTCAACCGCAAAGGCACTTCAGCATTTGCGGGGCTGCTTGGCGAACAAGTTGCTGCGAAAGGCGTGACGGTTGTTGATGACGGTACGATTTCAGAAAGGCGCGGTTCGCTTACCATCGACGACGAAGGCACGCCGACGCAGTGCACCACACTGATCGAGGATGGCAAGCTGGTCGGCTATATGCAGGATCGGCAGAATGCGCGGTTGATGGGCATGAGGGACACCGGTAACGGCAGGCGACAGTCCTATGCGCATATTCCGATGCCGCGCATGACCAATACCTACATGCTGGGCGGCGATCACCATCCACAGGAGATTTTGGAATCTGTCCGGAACGGCATTTACGCGGTTTCCTTCGGCGGTGGCCAGGTCGACATTACGTCCGGCAAGTATGTATTCGGCTGCACCGAGGCTTACCGTCTTGAAAACGGCAAAATTGGAGCGCCTGTCAAAGGCGCTATGATGATAGGCAACGGTCCCGCCGATATGAAACGGGTACGCATGCTGGGCAATGATATGGCGCTCGATACGGGTATTGGCATGTGCGGCAAGCAAGGACAGGGCGTTCCTGTCGGGGTCGGCCAGCCGACCACTCGGATCGACGGCATCACAATCGGCGGTACCGAGGCCTGAACCACAACTTGCGATCTGGGCATTTTTAAAGATAGCCTGATCTCGAATTCCAACCAGGGGACTAATCATGCTCGACCGTACCCAACACATGGCCTCTATAGAGAAAGACCGGATTGATCTGGCGGCGGCAATTCGTCTGGCTGCACATTTTGATCTTCACGAAGGCATCTGCAATCACTTTTCGGTTCAATGCGATGGACCTGATGAACTCTATCTGATCAATGCCTATGGCTGGCACTGGACTGAGATGACGCCCGAACGATTGTTACTGATTGATGGCGATGGGCAGGTATTGGAGGGCGACGGCGAAGTCGAAGCCAGCGCCCGGAACATCCACATTGCCAGCCATCGCGCCAATCCGCGGCATAAGGCAATCCTTCACGTTCACATGCCTTACGCGACTTCGATATCGATGATCGAGGGCGGACGGCTGCTGATGGCGCACCAGACCGCTGCCCGCTTCCATGGACGGATAGGCTACGAAGAGGAGTTTGGCGGCATTGCTGTGACCAAGGAAGAAGGTGAGCGCATTGCCAAAGAGGCCAAGGAAAACGCGCATATCGACTGCATGTTCCTGGCAAATCACGGTGTCGTCTGTTCAGGCCCCAGCGTCGCTCAGGCTTTTGATGATCTCTATTATCTGGAGCGCGCGGCACGTCAGCAGGTGCTTGCCCAGTCGACCGGTCTGCCACTGAAACTGATTCCAGACGATGTTTTGAATCTTACTGCAGAACAATTCAGGGCCGACTTCGAAGTCTATTCGAAGAAGCATTTTGAGGCTCTAAAGCGGCTGGTTTGACATGTTGACTGTCTATTCGCTCAAGAGCTGTGACACCTGCGTCAAGGCCTTTAAATGGCTGAACGAAAAAGGTGTTTCCTACAAGAAACACGATATCCGGGTCGATAGCCTTTCACGCGAAGATGCGGAGTACATTGTCGGTACACTGGGCTGGCAAAAAGCCCTGAACCGTCGCAGCACGACCTGGCGCGGGCTCGACGACGCAGACAAGGCTGACATCGACAACGAAAAGGCTGTCGATCTGATTGTTGAATACCCAACGCTTTTGAAGCGCCCCGTTTTTGTGAAAGGTGACAGCATCGTTTCCGGTTTTGATGGTCACTCACAACAGGCAGTTGAAGCGCTTCTCTAGGGATTCAGCCGTTGTGACGACCACCCCTCGCCGTCTCGTGTGAGAACGACACGGTCATGCAGCCGGAATTCTCCGTCCTGCCAGAACTCGATCGACTCGGGCATTATTCGAAAACCGGACCAGTGAGGGGGGCGCGGAATTGCACCGGTACCGTATCGAGCTTCGAAGTCTTTTAGTCTGGTCAGCAGCACTTCTCGGCTTTCCAGAGGGCGCGACTGATCGGATGCCCACGCGCCAAGACGGCTTTGAGGGTGGCGCGAATTGAAGTAGGCATCCGCCTCCTGATCCGACACTATTTCAACCGGGCCTCTAATACGCACCTGACGGCGACGCGACTTCCAGTGGAAGCACATAGCGGCTTTCATCGAGGACAGCACTTCTTGCCCCTTTGTGCTTTGGGTATTTGTATAGAATACAAAGCCCCGTTCGTCGTGTCCCTTTAACAACACGGTCCGCACATTGGGCATTCCGTCATCATCGACACTCGCTAATGCGACAGCGTTCGGGTCGTTTATTTCGCTCTCTTTGGCATCGTTCAACCACTCGTCAAACAGAGCGAAGGGGTCTGTGCGGTCGGTAAAGTTCATGCTGCTGGATTCACTTATTTTTTACGTGTGAGCCCTACAATAAAGGCTTCGGGACAGATGTATCTCGCGTAATGCCTGCCTGGGGCAAGGGGACTGTACTTTTGGCACCAAAACATAAGATGGGCTCCTCAGGGAACACGATAACTGATGGCTTCAACGCCGTCACGTTAGTTGGCTCTGTTGTCTTTGCCTTTCTTGTCACTGGCTGTTCGGTTGCCGGGAACACCCTTCCACAGCTTTCGTCACCGGACGAAATCGTAACGAACTCGGTTGTAACCCGGGCAAAGCCCGATGGCCTGGCAGAAACAGATGCCGAGATTCTCAAAAGCACGGTTGCAACAGCTCCGGTCACCGGAAATCCAATGCCACTGGCGTGGAACAATCCACAAACGGGTACGTCAGGTACCATCGTGGCGATCGACAAGTTTTTGGGCAAACATGGTCAGGCCTGTCGTGGCTTCAAAACGAGTGTGAGTAGCTTTGCCGGCGTCGGATTCTACAATGGAGAAGCATGCCAGGTCAGTTCCGAGAAGTGGGTCCTGTCTTGGTTCAAGATTGCTGACGACAGCTGATTGCGCAATCCGGGTTTGTGCCCGGTGCTTGGAAAAACACCCGGCTTAACCCATATAGATCGCAGACTTTTCCAAAATGCGTTCAGATTTGCCATGCGCGACCCATATTCCATTCTCGGTGTGCCAAAAACCGCCAGCGAAAAAGACATCAAGTCCGCCTTTCGCAAGCTGGCCAAACAGTTTCACCCCGATCAGAACAAGGATAACCCCAAAGCCAAAGAAAGCTTTGCTGAGGCCAATGCTGCCTATGAAATTCTGGGCGACAAGACAAAACGGCGACAGTTCGATAACGGTGAAATCGATGCCGAAGGGAAAGAGCGCTTCCAGGGCTTCGAGGGGTTTGGCGGCGGCCAGCCGTTTGGCAACGCTCGCGGCGGCATGGGTGACATGGGTAACATGGGCGGCATGGGCGGGGCCGAAGACATTCTCAGTCAGATGTTTGGTGGAGCGGCCTTTGGCGGGGGACCTTCCGGCATGGGCGGGCAACGGCGCGGAACCCAAAGCCGGCCGCCAAAAGGAGAAGATCGCAAGATCAGCCTGACCGTCCATCTTAAGGACCTGGCCGCGGGCAAAGCACCAATTCGCCTTGGCCCTGACAGGACAGTCAGCGTTACTATTCCTCCGGAACCGACAGATGGACAAATCGTGCGTCTTAAAGGCCAGGGGCACGAAGGACCCGCAGGACGAGGTGACGTACTGATTACATTGTCAATCTCGGATCATCCTGACTACCGACGTGAGGGCTCTAATCTGAGGACACACGTGCCGGTTGATCTCAAGACGGCTGTTTTAGGCGGGAAGATCCGCGTCCCAACCCTTTCCGGTGCGGTTGCATTGAACATTCCGCCCTGGTCAAACTCGGGTTCAGTATTTCGGCTTCGCGGCAAAGGCCTTCCAAATCGCGCCGGCGGGCGTGGCGACATCCTGGCCGTTGCAGCGGTGTCTTTGCCGGAGGACCCAGACGAAGAATTGATTGAACTGATGAAACAACGCACAGAAACGTAGTTTCACGCGCCTTGAAGCGGGCCACAAGCTTGTGTCATACGAGGTAAAATTGCTGTGCAGTCTTGCCCGGCTTCAAGAAGGGTTTTGTGATGAGTTCTGCTCAGGGTTTGATGGTCGGCAAGCGAGGGCTGATCATGGGGTTGGCCAACAACCGGTCCATTGCGTGGGGCATCGCCAAAGCCTGCGCCGAGGCCGGCGCGGAGTTGGCGTTCACTTATCAGGGCGACGCCATAAAAAAGCGTGTTGAACCCTTGGCCAATGATCTGGGCGGCTGGGTGGTCGGAGATTGCGATGTATCCGATTCTGCCAGTATTGATGCAGCCTTCAAAGCCATTGAGGACAAATGGGGCGGTCTGGACTTCGTCATCCACGCCATTGGTTTTTCCGACAAGAACGAGCTGACCGGCCGCTACGTTGACACCTCTTCGGATAACTTCCGAATGACCATGGATATTTCCGTCTACTCGCTTACTGCGGTCGCTCAACGTGCCGAAAAACTAATGCCTGACGGCGGCTCGATTGTAACCATGACCTACTACGGTGCTGAGAAGGTCATGCCTCATTACAACGTTATGGGAGTTGCCAAAGCGGCGCTCGAAGCCAGCGTTCGGTACCTTGCAGTCGACCTTGGCAGTAAGAATATTCGGGTCAATGCGATTTCTGCCGGACCCATCAAGACTCTCGCTGCGTCAGGCATAGGAGACTTCCGCTACATTCTGAAATGGAACGAATACAACTCGCCGCTCAAGCGCACTGTAACCATCGATCAGGTGGGTGCATCAGCGCTTTATCTGGTTTCAGATATGTCCTCCGGTGTGACGGGTGAAGTGCACCATGTGGATTCCGGCTATCATACGGTTGGTATGAAGGCCGTCGACGCCCCAGATATTTCGGTTGTGAAGGACTGAATTGCCTCTCCCGCTGATCTACTTCTTCCGGCATGGTCAGACCGACTGGAACGCTGAGCAACGTTTCCAGGGACAGCGCGACATACCTCTCAATGAAACCGGCCGCACCCAGGCAGCAGCCAACGGCAGGACACTGGCATCACTGTTAGACGATCCCTTGGAATTCGATTTCGTTTCGTCACCTCTCAGCCGTACACGGCAGACCATGGAAATCGTTCGTGCTGAACTCGGGCTGCCACAAGCGGACTATAAGCTGGAGCCGAGGATCATCGAAATTGACTTTGGCGACTGGGAAGGTCAGACAATCGCAGAACTGGGTGCCCACAGATCGCACGAATTGCATCAGCGGGCTGCGGACAAGTGGAACTACATTCCGGCCGGCGGCGAGAACTACGCCGTCGTTCATGACCGCGTCGTCGGCTGGCTCAACACGGTGCAACGACGCTCTGTCGTTTCCTGCCATGGCGGCATATTGCGATCCTTGATGCATCATCTTGTGGGATTGAGCCAGGAGGAAGCTTCCATGGTCAACATTCCCCAGGATCGAATATTCCGGGTTGATGGCACCGAAGCGGCATGGCTCTAGCCAATTTCCATCCTCGTTAGCCATATGGCAGAAATTGGCATTGCAACCTGACGGGGCGGCAGCTACGTAGCTTTTTTCAGGTAGCTTCGGGGACCAGATATGCTTCCAAAATCAATCACATTGTCAATCGCTTTTCTTACATTGTTTGTTTGCTCAAGCGTCGCTCAAGCTGCTTCAATCGAGAGGACAGTGCGTGCCGGAAAAACAAATCTGATCTATCAGTTCGCCGTATATGATCCGGATACATGCGGATCCATGGGCTATTCGAAGCCCAGTTTGCGACAGCCGAAGAATGGACGTTTGACAAGCAAGCGCGTCCGCTATCGGACAGACCTCAGCGGCAATTGCACGGGCCGAATGGTCAACGGTGTTGCGGTATATTATACGCCTAGTTCGGGGTTCCGCGGTGTAGAGAAGGTGCGATTTGGCTTTGGCTTTCCAAAGTTCGCCGACAGCATTAGCGGCGGATATCACAATGTTCGTGGAACACTCACAGTAAAGTAGGCTGACGGACGGGGGTGTCGATCTCAGATACCCTGCCCACTCCGTCGTATCGGGTGGTCAAAAGCGGGGGACAGTATGTATTCAACACCTAAGCCGACACTCGGGGGTAGTCAGCCCGCGGTGGTAAATTCATGGGACGAGTGGTCACCTCTCAAACACGTCATCGTCGGTGTGGCTGACGGCTGCATGATCCCACCGTCCGAGCCGGCGCTCGACGCCAAGGTGCCCGAAGATTCTGACATGAAAGGTCAGTGGGGACCTCGCACTCAGGAAACCGTCGACAAGGCGAATGCTCAGCTCGAGTACTTTGCCAAGGTGCTTGAAAGCCGCGGCGTTCGGGTGGATCGCCCGACACCGATCGACTTTTCACAACCCGTATCAACGCCCGACTGGGATAACCCTGCCTCCTTCGGTTGCATGCCACCACGCGATGTCATTTTGACTGTCGGCTCGGAAATGCTGGAAGCGACAATGTCTTATCGTTCGCGGTTTTTTGAGTATCTTTGCTACAGACCATTGCTGCAAAAATACTTCGAAGACGACCCGAACTTCCGTCACGTCTCTGCCCCGAAACCGCGCATGACTGATGCTTCCTATCGACCGGACTATCTGTCGGAATCCATTGGTGTGGAAAAACGCCTGAAGTGGACGGCGGAGAAGTTCTTCGTCACCACCGAGGAAGAACCGATGTTCGATGCCGCAGATGTGCTGCGCTTCGGCAAGGATCTCATCGTACAGCATGGTTTCACCACCAATCTGAAAGGTATCGACTGGCTTCGCCGTCACTATCCTGATCACCGGGTTCGGGCAGTCAACTTTCCAGGCGACCCCTACCCGATTCACATTGATGCCACTTTCACGCCTATCCGACCGGGTCTGATAATCAACAACCCGGAACGCAAGCTGCCCGACGAGCAGCGTGAATACTTCCACAAAAACGATTGGGAAATTGTCGATGCCGCCCGACCGGCTCACAATTCGCCGCCACCGCTTTGCTACTCGTCAGTTTGGTTGTCGATGAATGTGCTGATGGTCGACGAAAAGACAGTCTGCTGCGAGGCCAGCGAAGTGAACCAGATGGAGCAATTCGACAAAATGGGTCTGGAAGTGCTCCCGATACCATTTCGTGACGCCTACGCTTTTGGTGGTGCTCTACATTGCGCAACAACAGATGTTTACCGCGAGGGCGATTTGCAGGACTATTTCCCAAATCAATAGGTTTGGGAATGAAGCAATGACCAATGTCCTTGTCGAAGACCGTGGCGTCGTGCGGATCATCACGATCAACCGGCCGGCGCGGCGCAATGCGGTGGACAGGACCACTGGAGACGAGCTCTACGACATCTTCAGGCGTTTCGATGGTGATGATTCTGTCTCAGTTGCAATACTAACAGGATCTCAAGGTGCATTTTGCGCCGGATTCGACCTGAAATCGATCGCCGAGGGCGGCACGTTGGGCCGCGTCGAGGATGGCGGTGAAAACGAACTGGGGCCGATGGGGCCTACACGTATGGTCCTGTCAAAGCCTGTCATTGCCGCCATAGAGGGCCACGCTGTTGCAGGCGGCATGGAATTGGCTCTGTGGTGCGACCTGCGGGTTATGGCGGAAGACGCAATATTCGGAATCTATTGTCGGCGCTTTGGTGTACCGCTTGTCGATGGTGGCACATTCCGGCTGGCGCGGCTGATCGGCCAGAGCCGCGCAATGGATCTTGTGCTGACAGGGCGTCCGGTTGATGCCGCAGAGTCTGAACGTATCGGCCTTGCCAATCGCGTTGTACCCTCAGGCACATCGCTTGATGCCAGCATTGAACTGGCTCAAGAGCTCGCAGGATTTCCGCAGGTTTGCATGCGCAATGACCGTCAATCGTTGCTTCAGCAATGGGGCATGAGCCACGACCAGGCACTGCGCAACGAAACCCGGATCGGATTTGAAACAATGAATTCCGGAGAAACATTTGATGGCGCCAGTCGCTTTGCCGGTGGTGTTGGCCGGCACGGAAAATTCAGCGAAGACTGATCACAATCACCCGGGCCGGGAATTGGCAACAAACGCCCAGAGTGTGAGTGCAATGAAAAAACCCAGTGCCGGAAGCAGAAAAATATCAAGATAAGGCAGCGCTGAAGTCAGACCGAGCGCAAACAACAGCCAGGCCAGAACGGGCGTAAAGCAGCAGACGGCCACAATGACTGTGCCGGCAATCGATGTTTTCAGCAGCTTGCTCACTCGGCCGCTTCCGCAACATTCGTGTAACCATCGAGCTGACCGCTGATAACATAGCGCAGAATGTCGACCACCTGGGCCGGTGTCTGCGTTACGGCAAGCGCCGACGCATCAACTTCCTTTAAAGCATGGGCGTGCTCGGCCTGATGCATAATTATGGTCGGTTTGCCGAGCGCCGCTGCGAAACCCGCATCAAACGCAGCATTCCACTGTTTGTACTTGTCACCAAAACGCACAACGACAACATCGGCATTCTGCATGAGGGTGCGCGTGCGGATGGCGTTGACCTGTGCTCCCTTGTTGTCGTGCCAAAACTTGTCCGGTTCTGCGCCGAGTATAGCCACACCACAATCATCCGAGGCTTCGTGATGGGTAACGGCGGAAGCGAAGGAAGCTGACAACCCTGCTGCCTTGGCTCCTGATTCGATTTCCTCACGCCAGTCGGTATGAATTTCGCCAGATAGATAGATGTTCCAGGTTTTCATGGTCAGATCCTTAGGCTGTGTTGGCCACAGTTTAGTGGGTTGGTGGAAGAAGTTCCAGCGTTGCATCACAAAGGTCGCGCCTCCGGGTTATCCAGGGACGCCTCGCCGGACAGCGCCTGCTTTTCCAGGCTGCTTTGGCTGGACATATTTGCCGCCGCCGCGCCCTTTAAAACCGTCGAACATGTCGCCTCCAGCCGCTCAAAAGCACATATTCAAAACGATAGAAGTCACACGGTTCGAGGATAGTTTATTTCAATCGACACACCGATCCTGCTCTTCTTCACAGCCACTCTCGGCTCCGACCGCCGCGACGACGGCATACCCGATTGTGATATGTCTTGATATTTTCACATTTCGCGCCTAGTTAATGGCCATCGATATTTGCCGAACGACTGGCGTACCGCGCCCCATTCAAAAGGGTGCCATCTCAGCAACTTCTTCAAAGTCGACTTCATGGGGGACTTCGCATGCTTACGGCGTGCGGAATCCGCCGCATACAATCATGACTAAGGAGATTTAGCATGGCCACAGGTACCGTAAAATTTTTCAACACCCAAAAGGGTTTCGGCTTCATTGAGCCAGAAGATGGCTCGAAAGACGTCTTCGTTCACATTACTGCAGTCGAGCGTTCCGGATTGTCCGGCCTCGACGAAGGCCAAAAAGTGAACTTTGAAACAGAAATCGACTCACGCAGCGGCAAAACAGCTGTCAGCACGATTTCTGCTACATAAGTCTTTGGGTATCGATGTGGAGCTGCTTTGCCCTATCGCTTTGCGATAGGCGGTAGCCGGCATCGGAACATTCAAAAAGCTTAGACCGCCATCCGGATACGGGTGGCGGTTTTTCTTTACGCAACGGAATGCGGACTGAAAAACTCAGTACGGTCTCCAAGAGTACGGGCGATCGGGTGACCAGCTGCATTGAACTTCTCAAGCCAGCGCCACATTGAGGCCGCAAGGAAAACAACAGTAATTTTTCGGCCGAACTCGGCGTTCCGTCGAAGACCGGTGCAGTCCGGAACCGAGCAGCAGACCCGGATGGCCAAGGACGCCTACCCCGCAATCTTAGAAAAATCTGCCACTGTGTCGGTCGCGTCCCTTATCCGCCGCATAAGGGCAAGGCGGTTGGCGCGCACCTTTTCGTCATCAACGTTGACCATGACGGAATCAAAGAAACTGTCGACAGGTGCGCGCAAGCGTGAAAGGAAGGACATGGCCTTCTCAAAATCCTCTGCCTCGATCGCCTGACCGGCGAAGTTTTCTGCCTCTTCCAGCGAATCGAACAACGCGCGTTCTTCATCAGTCTCGAATTGAGCTGCGTCGACAGCATCAGCGACCGCTGTGCCCTTCTTTTGCTCAGCCAGCAAGATGTTCGCCGCGCGCTTTGTACCAGCCAGCAGGTTTTTCCCGTCATCGTTTTCGAGAAACACGCCAAGGGCAGTAACGCGACGGGTGATGGCCAGCAGATCGTCAGATTCAGAGGTGATAACCGCGTCGATTAAGTCATGACGCGCACCAGACTCGCGCAAATGAACCTTCAAGCGCTCATGGAAGAAAGCAAGAAGACTTGGCAGAGCATCCTCAGGCGTGCCCGAAACGACATTTTCGAATTTTGCAAATGCGTCAGAAAAACGCTCAAGCAGAGCAATGCGAAATTCGTTCTCCAGCACCAGTCGAACAACCCCGAGCGCAGCCCGCCTCAGAGCATATGGGTCTTTGCTGCCGGTTGGCTTTTCATCGATGGCCCAGAAACCCACAAGCGTATCCAGCTTGTCGGCCAGCGCCACAGCAACGCAGACCGGATCGCCTGGAACGTCGTCCGACGGACCCTGTGGCTTGTAGTGCTCCTCACAAGCCAGAGCAACGGATGATGGTTCATCCACCTTTTGAGCATAGGCGCGGCCCATCTGACCCTGTAGTTCAGGGAACTCATAGACCATTGCGCTGTTGAGATCCGCCTTGCAGATTTGCGCCGCTCGGCGCGCCTTGTCCGGCGCTGCGCCGACAACTGGCGCCAATAATCCGGCCAACGCAACGATGCGCCGAACCCGATCACCCTGGGATCCAATTTTGGCATGGAAGGTGACCTTATCAAGCTTTTGCAACCATGGGTCAAAACCCTGGGTTTCGATCTGCTGCAGATCTGTTTCCCAGAAGAACTTTGCATCGCTCAATCGAGCATTGACCACTTTGGCGTTGCCTTGGGCAATTTCCCTACCACCGTCGCTGGCTTCCAGGTTGGAGATCAGCATGAAGCGGTTTGACAGCGCCCTTCCCTTCCGCAACACGAAACACTTCTGGTTTTCCTTGATGGTGAGACGGATAACCTCATCGGGAATATCAAGATATTCCGCTCCGAATTCCCCCGTCAAGGCTACAGGCCACTCGACTAGATTGGCCACTTCTTCGAGCAGGCCCTGATCCTCTACAATTTCCAACCCTTGGGCAAATGCGAGGTTTTCAGCATCTGCCTTGATGCTTTCTTTGCGACGCTGGGGATCCAGCACGACCTTGGCTCTCTCAAGCGCCTCGCAATAATCATCGAAGCGGCGGACCTTGATTGGATCAGGGGCATGAAATCTGTGTCCATAGGTGACATTGCCCGAGCGAACGCCGCCGACCTCGAAGTCCACAATAACAGGCTCTTCAGTCTCCGGACCAAACGTGCACAGAATTGACTGCAACGGACGAACCCACTTGAGACTACCGGCGTCCAGGGACTTCTCCCCCCAACGCATAGATTTCGGCCATGGAAAATTCTGGACGATGCCGGGAATAGCGGAAGCGATAATCTCTTCGGCGGCCCGGCCTGGCTTTTCAATCACCGCGACATAGAAATCGCCCTTCTTTGAATCACTTCTGACAACCGCCTGATCCACCGATTCAAGGCCGGCGCCCCGCAAAAACCCTTCAATGGCTTTTTCGGGCGCGTCGGTCCGCGGGCCCTTACGCTCTTCCTTTATGTCGGCGGAACGGGCGGTCAGGCCACGAAGGTCAAGCGTCAGACGTCGCGGGGTCCAGTACTCCCGCGCGCCGTCATAGGTCAGACCTGCATCGACCAGAGTGTCTGTAACAAGCTTCTTTAGATCGCCCGCCGCCTTCCTTTGCATGCGCGCTGGTATTTCCTCGGAAAATAGTTCGAGCAGAAGGTCGGGCATGACTTTTTATAGGGCGTGAGTGGCGTTGTGCTGCTCTTACCAATTGGCCTGGACAAAGTCATCTGCAGGCACAAAAAAAGCGCTCCGGAAAAAGCCGGAGCGCTTGAAGAAATTACCCGGTAACTCAGCTGGACGGCAGGAGTACTGAATCAATCACATGGATAACGCCATTTGAAGTGTCGATGTCAGCCTGAACGACTTTGGCCTTGTCGACTGTCACGCCATCTCCCGATTTTTTGACAGCCAACGTGCGATCTCCGCCGCTTTTCAGCGTACGGACATGAATGCTGCGATGCGGTAGCTGATTTGAAACCAGTCGACGAGGCAGAACGTGATACTTCAGTATATCCGCGAGCTTGGCCTTGTTCTCAGGCTTCAGCAATGACTCCACGGTTCCCGCCGGCAGCTTTTCAAAGGCTGCATCTGTGGGTGCAAACACAGTCAGCTTTCCTGGTGCTGAAAGCGCACCGGCAAGACCCGCCGCCTTCGCCGCCGCGATAAGTGTTTTGAACTTGCCGGTTGAAGCCGCAGTTTCGACAATATTGGCGGCATTGGCGGCGGTGGTAGAAACGGCCAGTGCAAAGGCAGCGGCCAGAAAATGATTTCGCATAAGTTTCTCTCCCGAGGTGTTGTTTCAGTCTTGTTCGTCGATCGATGAAACAGTTACGAGAGGGATTTATGCCTGGTTTTTAGTAACGAATTGACACAGTGTCGCAGCCGAAACGCTAATTACAGTTTGGCATGGGACCCGTCACAAAAGGGTTGTTTGCCTGTCTTCTTACAGGCGCAGAAGAATTTCTTGCCGTCTTCCTCAGCCGTCCATTTTTGCGGTGTGAACTCGGACCCCTTGTGAGACCCATCGCAGAAGGGCTGGTTCGCCGACTGCCCGCAGGAACACCAGAAATATGATTGACCGGCCTCGACTTCGATGGGGATGGGAGCGTTGGCGGCCATCTTTGGTTCAGACATGATACTTCCTTTTTTCATTCGACTGCGCAGGCTAACGCTACGATGCGGATATCCAAACCGTGGCAGTTTCACTTCGCCGTTACCGCGCCGTTCTGGCGCACCAGCTAGTCGTTCGCCGCAGGAGTCATCCAGCCGATTTGAGCTCCGCCCGGCTCCTGGAGCATAGCAATGCGTCCGACCCCGGGAACATCCCACGGCTCACGTGTCACCGTCGCTCCACCGGCACTGGCCTTCTCCAGACGTTTGTCGATGTCGTCTACAGCAATGTAAGAAAGCCAGTGGTCAGACACACCGTCGAAGTCCGTACCACTCATCTCGAAAATTCCGCACACAGGCATTTGGGCACCCATTGCGATCAGATATGTTCCCCCGCCTGGCATGTCCATTGTGTCAAACTCCCACCCGAGAGCGTCATGATAGAAAGCGCGCGTCTGTTCCAGATTCCGTGTCATCAATTCATTCCAGTGGAAATGTCCATGCTGTGTCATCGATCGCCTCCTAAGCTCTCCGAACCGGCCTGTTGGAAGTGTGAGACACGCGCGGCTTCCTGTCAAAAACCGACCTGATCAGGCCTGCTCGGCAGGAATTCTACCTATCACCCGCTTGTACAAGTGCCAGGTGGCATGGCCGAGTACCGGTAAGACAAAGATCACACCGACAAACGCCGGTAATAGAGCCAGAAATGTCAGCAGCGCAATGATCACCCCCCAACCCAGCATGACAACTGGATTGGCGATCACAGCTTTGACGCTCAAGATCATGGCCGAGACAAAGTCGATTTCATGATCCAGAAGCAATGGCATGGAAACCACCGTTATCGAAAACAATACGGTCGCCAGGAATGCCCCAACGATTGTTCCAACCCCAAGAAACAGCAAGCCATTGGATGTCGTGGTGACGACCATGAAAAAGGAATCCAGCGCCGAGAAAGACTGCCATTGCAGGAACAATGCGAGCAAAAGTCTGACCTGATAGATCCAGACCCAGAATACAAACAACATGACAAAAGCCATCCAGCCGAATTCACGACGCTGCTGTTTGAACACGACTCCAAATATGTCGCTCCAGGAAAAGCTCTGTCCCTCTGCAAAGCGGCGTGACATCTCGTAGAGCCCTGCTGCCAAAAAAGGAGCCACCAGCGGAAATCCCACACCAGCTGGGACGATCATCCAGATCTGATCGAAAATGAGCAGGCCGGCCGCAAATACCAAACCAAACAAAGCAAAGAGCAGTCCAAATGCAGCACTCAGCAAGGGTTTGCGCAGAAAATCGCGCACGCCGGCCCAAAATGCAGCCTTAACATCTGCGAAGAAAACAGTCTGAACCGTGAACGTGTCAAACGGTTGCATACGCGCCGGACCTTCTGTTGAAGACACGCCTCCACCTCCTCCGCGAGATCCATTGCACACCGTTTAGTACGAACGTCGCGCCCCGTCCTTGATCTGCGTCAACTCTATCTTGTGCCTGACATCAAGCGGCCTTGGGTTCAAAAAAGGCGTTGAAGCCAACTTCATCCAGCGACGCTCCGGCTTCATAGAGTCTTTGCCTTCGAATAAAGAACTGTGTTGACCAGTTCGTAACCACAGCTTTCCATAAATGCCTTTTGCTTGGAATAGT
>CALIOE010000130.1 GCA_938044775.1 uncultured Rhizobiaceae group bacterium | reverse complement strand
AACCTGCATCTCGGCAACTATCTGGGCGCCATTAAACGTTTTGTCGAACTGCAGGACCGCCACGACTGTGTTTATTGTGTGGTGGACCTGCACGCGATCACGGTCTGGCAGGATCCTGAAGAACTTTCCGATAATATTCGCGAAGTGGCTGCTGCTTTCATAGCTTCTGGAATCGATGCCGACAAACAGATCGTTTTCAATCAGAGCCAGGTACGCGAACATGCAGAACTGGCCTGGATGTTTTCCTGCGTGGCGCGCATGGGATGGCTGAGTCGCATGACGCAGTTCAAGGAGAAAGCGGGAAAGAACCGGGAAAATGCCTCTGTGGGGCTGTTTTCCTATCCGGCGCTGATGGCCGCGGACATTCTGGCCTATCGGGCAACGCATGTGCCCGTTGGTGACGACCAAAAGCAGCATTTGGAACTGACGCGTGACATCGCGCAAAAGTTTAACAACGACTTCTCCGACCGCATTGCATCGCTGGGACTCGGCGTGCCCATGAAGGTTGGCGACGAACTTGTGAATGGATATTTTCCGTCGACTGAACCCTTGATCGGAGGCCCGGCCGCCCGTGTTATGAGTCTTCGCGACGGCTCCAAGAAAATGTCGAAATCCGATCCCAGTGATCTGTCCCGCATCGTCATGACAGACGATGCGAATGCAATAGCCAAAAAGATTCGCAAGGCGAAAACCGATCCGGATGCCCTGCCCTCGGAAATCGAAGGGCTGGAGGGCCGTGTTGAAGCCAACAATCTTGTCGGTATTTTCGCCGCCTTAAAGGATACTGACAAGGAATCGGTACTGAGGGAGTATGGCGGGCAGGAATTCTCTGCATTCAAACCGGCGCTGGCCGAGCTCGCGGTTGCACAAATTGCTCCTATTGCCGATGAAATGCGCCGCTTGCAGTCAGATCCCGCCGAAATCGACTCCATATTAAAGCGGGGCGCAGACCGGGCTCGCGAGATTGCCGCAAAAACACTCGCCGACGTGAAGGAAATCGTTGGCTTCGTAGGCGCACGCGGCTAGTCTCCCGGTCCGGGAGAGAGTTTAGAGCGGCAAACAACGATGGTCAGCAGGAGACAGGTCCGCGAAGAAGGGCACCGCCGGAAATTTCTGGCAGTGGTTGATTCGACGCCCGAATGCACAAAAGCAATCCACTATGTGGCTCGACGCACCGGTGCGATCGATGCTGATCTTGTGCTGGTTTACGTCATCGAGCCCGCTGATTTCCAGCACTGGCTCGGCGTCGAGGAGGTCATGCGGGCAGAGGCAACAACCGAGGCGGAATCCGCATTGGCCAAGGCAGCGGAGCAGGCCCTGGCTTGGGGAAGCAACACCCCGGAGCTGGTGATTCGCGAGGGAAAGATGGCAACCGAGATTGCTGCCCTTATCGAAGAAGACCGCGATATTGCCCTCGTAATTCTGGCAGCAAGCGAGAGTTCGGAAGGACCTGGACCTCTCGTTTCCTCTATCGCCAGCGGCAATGCCGTTTTTCCGATACCCGTGACGGTGGTGCCGGCAACCCTGACCGACGCCGATATCGACGATCTGGTCTGAGATTGGTAACATTGAGCTTGATCCCTGCCCCTTGATCTCCCGGCCGGCGAGGTCTATTTTGGAATAGTTCCAAACTACGCCTTTCGCGAAACAGGACACCGCCATGTTTATTCAGACCGAAGCCACGCCAAACCCAGCGACGCTGAAATTCCTGCCGGGTGAAACCGTTGCACAGGACGGACCCTTTGAATTTACGTCGCCCGAACTTGCTGCCGGGAAGTCGCCGCTGGCGGAATCTCTTTTTCGCGTGGCTGATGTGAGCGGTGTATTTTTCGGCTACGATTTTGTCACTGTGACAAAAAATGAAGGCACGGAGTGGCAGCACCTCAAGCCTGCAATCCTCGGTGTCATTATGGAGCATTACATGTCGGGCCAACCCGTCATGGCCGCGACGCAGGCCGATATTCCCGAGGGAGAGGAATTTGTAGAAGAGGGTTCCGAGGAGATCGTTGCCACGATCAAGGAGCTTCTTGAAACCCGCGTTCGTCCCGCAGTTGCTCAGGATGGTGGAGACATCACTTTCCAGGGCTACAAACAGGGCCGGGTCTTTTTGCGCATGCGTGGCGCCTGCGCCGGTTGTCCATCTTCTACCGCAACCCTGCAGCACGGCATTCAGAACCTGCTGAAGCACTTCATTCCCGAGGTTCAGACCGTTGAGGCGGTGCAGTAGGGTTAATTCAACTCGCGGCCATCCGCTGCTTGCCCATGAATGCCCATGCGACTAAACAGCCACTATGCTGTTGGCTCTTGATACGTCCGGTCCGTTTTGTTCAGCCCTCGTTGCCACGCATTCGGGTGTTGCAGCTGTAAAATCAGAAAATATCGGCCGTGGACACGCAGAACGCCTGATGCCCATGATCGCTGAACTTCAGGAAGAAGCTGACTTTGTCTGGCCCGACATTGAGCGCATTGGCTGCGTCAACGGGCCAGGCTCCTTCACTGGACTGAGGGTTGGATTGGCAACAGCACGGGGACTTGCACTGGCGCTCAATGTACCTTGTGTAGGGGTCACAGTTTTTGACGCCTTTGCCAACCAATATGCCGACGAAGACGAGCTGACCGTTGTTATGGATGCAAAACGCGATCAGGTCTGGATACAAGGATTTGCCAGTGGCGCTATCGCCAAAGCGCCACCCACCGCCCTCCCGATCGACCAGGCTGTTCCAAAAATTGTCTCCTGCCCGCGGATCGCAGGTTCCGGAGCACCGTTCTTCTCCCAACAGACAACGGATCTGGAAATCGTATCCGATGCCCCTTCCCCACCGATCGAGGCGGTGGCAAGAATTGCCGCGATGGCAGACATCAGAAGCGCGCTTCCGAACCCGCTCTACCTGCGGTCACCGGATGCAAAACCACAATCGATTCCCGCTCCGGTCGCCTGATGTTTGGGTTGAAAAGAAGAGAATTTGTCGTTCTTCCGGCAACCGATGGCGACTATGGCCGCATCGCGGAACTGCATGCTCAGGGTTTCGCCCGTGGCTGGTCGAAGGTCGAGGTCATGGATCTTGCTGCCAACGAAAGTGTGTTCATGCTGCTCGCCCGACAGGTGGGGGCACCTGAGGTTCCTGCGGCTGGATTCAATATTGTACAGCAGACTCCAGATGAGGCCGAAATCCTCTCCGTTGGTGTTGATGAAAAAAGCCGACGCAACGGCATCGGCGGAGCTCTGATGCGCGAAGCAATCCGCCGACTTCAGGCAGACCGCGTGCCCGTTCTCTTTCTGGAAGTTGATGCCACGAACATTGCAGCGGTGCATCTGTATGAGAGGCTTGGATTTAAAACCGTCGGATCGCGTCCAGGCTACTATCCTGCAAACCGTGCGGATGCCACAGCGGGTCGTGCTACGGCGCTTGTTATGCGACTGGAGCTTGTTTAAACCTGCCGCGGGGTTGCACCCGGTGACCAACATCAAGCAAGGGCACGGCCATGTCACTTGAACAGCTTTGCATCGACAAAGGTATGCGCATGACCGAACAGCGCCGCGTGATCGCACGGGTGCTGGAACTTGCTTCCGATCACCCGGACACCGAGGAGCTCTACAACCGGGCTATCAAGATTGATTCCGGGATTTCAATTTCGACTGTCTATCGCACTGTCGCACTTTTCGAAGACGCAGGCATCATAGAGCGGCATGATTTTCGCGATGGACGCGCCCGCTATGAGCCTATGCCCGATGCCCATCATGATCACCTGATCGACATGAAATCGGGCAAGGTCATTGAGTTTCACAGCGAGGAAATTGAAGTCTTGCAGGAAGCCATCGCCCGCAAGCTGGGCTACCGGCTGGTTGATCACCGGCTTGAACTGTTTGCTGTTCCGCTGCCGGCGGAAGACCAGCAAAAGGACGACACGTGATTGCGACCCTGCGGTTGCTGGTTGCATCTGTGTTGGTTGGGGCGGCGCTGCTGGTGCTGCTCCCGTTGCAGACTTTGACCCTGATCCTGCTGCCAGGCAGATCGGGTTTGTTGCCGGTCATCTTCCACCGGATCATTTTGCGGGTTTTTGGTGTCCGGCTGCTGCTCGAAGGCAAGATGGTCAGGGAACGTCCGCTTCTGATTGTCGCCAACCATGTGAGTTGGCTTGATATTGCCGTTTTGGGTTCCGTTGCTCCATTGTCATTTGTTGCAAAATCTGAAATGGCCAGCTGGCCTCTGTTTGGCAGGCTGGCCAAGCTGCAACGCACTGTTTTTATCAAGCGCGACGAACGCCGGTCCAGCGGCGACCAGGCCAACGTTATCGCAGAGCGCATGACCGCGCGCGAAATCATGGTCCTGTTTCCGGAAGGCACAACGTCCGACGGCAACGCTTTGCTGCCATTCAAAACCCCTCTGTTTGAAGCGGCTAAACTGGCGCTTGCTGACTCTCCTGTTGAAGAAGCCGTCGTTCAGCCCGTCGCCATCCATTATACCAGGTTGCATGGTCTGCCGCTGGGCAGGGCCCGTCGGCCGCATGTGGCTTGGCCGGGTGATATCGGGCTCCTGGAGAGCCTGGTCCCAATCGTCATGACCGGCGCATTGGATGTTGTCGTCAAGATTGGCGACCCGATTCGACTGATGGAAAATTCAAACCGCAAGGTTGTGGCGGCGCAGGCCCATTCCTCGATTCGACAAATGCTGGCCGATTGAATCAATCATCTACCACGCGTCCCTGTAGTGTTTTGGCCAGCGCCACGGCAGGACGGCGATAACATCGAAGCGCCAGGAGAGCCTCGCATAGTCTTTCTGTCGGGCAATCCAGTGTTCGCCAGCCGCCTGAATTCTCTTCTGGGCGTGGGCGCTGATCGAATCGAGAGCCGCTTGCTCTGTCGCACGGGCCTTGACTTCTACAAAGACAATCAGGTCACGCTTACGGGCGATGATGTCCACCTCGCCAGCGGATGTCCTGAACCGTCGCGCAACGATTCGGTAGCCCTTCAATGTCAATGCCAACGCGGCGAACCACTCGGCTCGATGCCCCAGCCTGTACGCTCGCCGGCGCGTTCTGTTAGCCGTTTCGATCAAGTCGGACCCTTCAGAGCAAGCGCTCGCTTATACAGGTCCTGTCGCGACAGGCCTGTTGTACGAGCCACCTGCGATGCTGCCTGACCCGTTTTCATCGTGCGCAGTGCGTCGACCAGTTGCGCATCCACATCAGGCGCATCGGGTTCGCTCTTCACAGCAGCAGATACAACAATGACAATTTCACCTCTGATCTTTTCCATCGCGGAAAACTCTCGGTTCAAACTCTCGAGCGAGCCCCGGTAAAAGGTTTCGTGCATTTTTGTCAGCTCGCGTGCCACAACGGCTTCGCGGGTTGGGCCAAAGATGGATGCCATCGCTGTCAGACTGGCGGCAAGACGATTAGGGCTTTCGAAAAACAACAGAGTCGAGGGCGACCCGGCCAACTCAAGCAAGGCATTTTCGCGGGCCTGTTTTTTTGACGGAAGAAAACCGCAGAAACGGAAATCATCCGTGCCCAGACCACTTCCGACCATTGCCGCCAGGGGAGCGCTCGCACCGGGTATCGGCACGACAGGAAGCTTTTTTGTCGCTGCTTCCTGAACGAGGCGAAATCCCGGATCGCTGACCAGAGGTGTTCCAGCGTCAGAGATCAAAGCAACCGCCGATCCCTGCTCAATCTGCCGCAGCAGATCGGGACCGCGCCGGTCTGCATTGTGCTCCGTATAGGACACCTTTGGGCGGTCAATCCCGTAACGCTTCAGCAAGACGCCGGACGTTCGAGTGTCTTCGCAGGCGATCACATCGCAACCCGCCAGAACTTCCAGCGCCCGCAAAGTGATATCGCCGAGATTGCCAATGGGAGTCGATACCAGATACAAGCCCGCGGAGAGTTCGGGGGCGGTAAAAGCTTGATTTCGAACTGTAAAACCTTTTCTTAAGCTCATGCCGCAAGATCGGCGATTACCGCGTCCAGCACAAGCCAGCCTTCGGCGGTTGCGCGCAATCGGTCGCTTCCCATTCGTTCGATCAATCCGTAGCCAACGAGATCCTCAATCCGCGCCGGATCAAGGGAAACGCCGGTTTCCGCTTCGGCACGTCTGATGTTCAACCCTTCACGCAGCCGCAGCCCCATGAGCAACATTTCATCTGCGGCGTCCTCGCTGGTCAGCGATTCGTCATCGACAATGCCATGGCCCTGCTCTTCCACCATCGCTAACCATCGTTCGGGATGGCGCTCTGTCGAAATTGCGTGGCGACCATCGTTCATCGCTAAGCGACCGTGGGCACCGGGACCAATACCCGCCCACGAGCCAAGTCGCCAGTATGTCAGATTATGACGGCTTTCTGCGCCTGGTTTTGCGTGGTTGGATATTTCATAGGCGGGCAAGCCGCTGGCGCGTGTAATGGTCTGTGTCAGTTCATAGAGCTGCGCCGCCTTCTCCACATCCGGCACCACCAACTTGCCACGACGATGCAGGTCGAAGAATGGCGTGCCCTGCTCAATGGTCAGCTGGTACAACGATAGATGATCTGCCGACAAAGCGATCGCCTGTTCAAGTTCGTGTTGCCAATCCTGTAGCGTCTGATCAGGACGGGCATAGATGAGATCAAAGGAAAGCCGCGGAAAGATCTCTCGCGCAAGTGCAATTGCGGACCTTGCCTCGCCGGCGGTGTGAAGGCGACCGAGAAACTTCAGCTGTTCATCATCAAGCGACTGAACGCCCAGCGAAACCCGGTTTACCCCGGCAGCGCGGTAGCCTTTGAACCTGTTGGCTTCGACACTGGTGGGGTTCGCCTCCAGCGTGATTTCGATACCGTCTTCGACAGACCAGGCTTTGGCCACCGCATTCAGGATGCGGTCAACCGTCTGCGGCTCCATAAGCGACGGAGTGCCACCACCAAAAAAGATGCTGGTCACCTGTCTGCCCGGCTGGATTGCAGCCATGTGCTGAATCTCTCGCTCGAAGGCGGCAGCAAACCGGCTCTGATCCGTGGGGTCGTGACGAACATGGGAGTTAAAATCGCAATAAGGACACTTGGCCGAGCAAAACGGCCAGTGCAGATAAATGCCAAATCCAGGCGAGCCGTCGTCTCCGTTGCCGACAGCACGGTGTTCTGCATCAACGTTGATCGAGTCAGGCAAGGTTGGCTTCCGCGAATTTGGCGAATGCGCGGGCGCGATGCGACAGCGGCTCACCCTCTCCCATTTTCCAACCGTGCTTTTCCTGCGCCGTCATTTCGCCAAACGTCCGCTCCTGCCCATCCGGTTTGAAAACGGGATCATAGCCAAAACCGTCGTCTCCACGTGGCGGCCAGACAAGTTCTCCGTGTGCCTCGCCACGAAAATACTCGGCATGACCGTCTGGCCAGCACAAGCACAACACCGCACAGAAATATCCCTTGCGGCGACTCGGGTCTGTCGCACCCTTCTCCAGCAGAGAGGATTCAACCTTTTGCATCGCAAGCAGAAAATCGCGGCCCGATCCATCGTTCTTTTCAGCCCAATCAGCCGTATAGACACCAGGAGCGCCGCCCAGTGCTTCTACGCAGAGTCCCGAGTCATCGGAGAGAGACACCATGCCGGTTGCCTGGGCCGCAGCGAAGGCTTTGGCATAGGCGTTCTCTTCAAAGGTTGTGCCGTTTTCCTCCGGTTCAGGCAGACCACGCTCGCCGACCGACGTGACTGAAAAGCCAAATGGCGCCATCAGATCACGCATCTCGCGTAACTTGCCGGCATTATGGGTGGCCAGAACTATTTCTTTGGTGTCAAGCGCCCGCACACTACCCAACCGCTAGCTTTTGCAGGTCAACCAGCTCACCAATTCCCTTTTTTGCCAGGCTGAGGAGTTTGGCGAATTCTTCCTCGGAGAATGGATCGGCTTCCGCCGTACCCTGGATCTCGACGATCCCGCCGGAGCCGGTCATGACAAAATTGGCATCCGTTTCCGCTTCGCTGTCCTCATCGTAGTCCAGGTCGAGGACGGGGTTGCCGTTATGGATCCCGCAGGAGATAGCCGCAACGTGACCCTTAAGAACTTTGTCGCCAACCATCGAACGCGCCTGCATCCAGTCCAGGCAATCCTTCAGGGCAATCCAGGCGCCGGTTATGGAAGCCGTTCGCGTTCCACCATCGGCCTGAATAACATCGCAATCGAGAGAAATCTGACGTTCCCCCAGAGCCTGCATGTCAACCACAGCGCGCAGAGAACGCCCGATGAGCCGCTGGATCTCTTGTGTGCGACCTGACTGTTTTCCGCTCGACGCCTCACGGCGCATGCGGGAGCCGGTTGAGCGTGGAAGCATACCGTATTCAGCGGTCACCCAGCCCTTGCCTGCCCCGCGCAGCCAAGGCGGCACACGTTCTTCAAGAGAGGCCGTGCAGAGCACATGGGTGTCGCCAAATTTGATCAGGCAGGACCCTTCCGCATGTTTGGCAAATCCCCGTTCAATGGTGACAGCACGCATTTCGTCGAGGGCACGTTTGGATGGTCGCATGTCAGGTCCGTTTGTGGTGCATTTTCGGTGCTTGTAGACCCACCGTGCAGAGGGCGCAATTGCACGTCACTAAAACATTGCCGTTTGCGTCGGTCGTTCCCTATATTCATCTTATGAACGCTGTGCCACCAACCGGGCTGATGCCATCGCTTGAATCCCTTGATGACAGATCGAGGGAAGTCTTCAGGCGCATTGTCGATGCCTATCTGTCAACCGGTGACCCTCTCGGATCGCGAAATCTTGCGCGACAATTGTCGGTATCCATCTCACCGGCAACGATTCGTAACGTGATGTCGGATCTCGAACATCTGGGACTCATCTATGCGCCTCACGTGTCAGCAGGACGATTGCCAACCGAACAAGGGCTTCGGTTTTTCGTCGACGGCTTCATGGAGATCGGCGACCTGACAGGCAGAGAACGATCGAACATCGAAGCTCAGGTTCAGGCAGCAGCGACCAACAACACCGTCGACAATTTGTTGACCGAAGCGAGCCAGTTGCTGTCAGGCCTGACCCATGGCGCCGGACTTGTGATCGCCGGTAAGGGTGACATCCGGCTCAAGCACATCGAATTTGTGCGGCTCGAAGCCACCAAGGCCCTGGTCGTCATGGTCGGAGAGAACGAAATTGTTGAAAACCGCATTCTGGATCTGCCCCCAGGCATCACCGCCTCAACGTTGATAGAAGCCTCTAATTATCTGAACGCCCATGTGGCCGGGCGGACCATCACGGAGGCACGCGCAGCCATCAGCCGTCGGTTGAAGGGCGCCCAAAACGAAATCAACACGCTTGCCGCCTCTCTGGTGGACCGCGGCCTTGCAACGTGGGCCGGTGCAACATCCAGTCAAATGCCACAATTGATCGTGCGCGGCCGCTCCAACCTTCTGGAAAGCATGACGGCGCAACAGGATCTGGACCGACTCCGCCATTTGTTCGACGAACTTGAAACAAAGCAGGGCCTCATGCAGTTGCTCGAACTTGCAGAGGATGGAGAAGGGGTGAAAATCTTTATCGGCGCCGAAAACAAACTTTTCTCGCTTTCAGGTTCCTCTGTTGTGGTGGCTCCCTATCGTGACAGTGATCAGCGGGTGGTCGGGGCTGTGGGCGTTATCGGGCCGACTCGACTGAACTACGCCCGTATCGTGCCCATGGTTGACTATACAGCGCAGGTGGTGAGTCGCCTCCTTTCCTGAATCTCCCTTGATTTTTGTCCGCCAAGGCCCGATATCCCCGTGACGAATTTCTGCAACCATTACAGGTGAGCCATGCCGGGAAACCGCAACCCCGAAGACGCGTTGTTTGATGATCTCGAAGCGGAAGAACAGCGTTTGGCGGAAGAAGAACAGGCTGAACTGGAAGCTGCTGATGAAGCTGAGGAAAATGAGCCTGTCGATCCTAACGATCCCAAAAACATCCTTTCTGTTCTCGACAAACTTAAGGCCGAAAACGAGGAGCTGAAGGACAAGGCTCTGCGTGCCGTTGCGGAAATGGAAAACCTGCGTCGTCGTACGGCTCGTGAGATCGCCGATACCCGTTCCTATGCGGTTGCAAACTTCGCCCGAGACCTGCTCGGTGTGGGTGACAACCTGCAGCGCGCTATTCAGGCTGTCCCCGAAGAGAAACGGGAAAGCGGATCGGACGAGTTCAAAGCGCTCATAGAAGGCGTTGAGATGACCGAACGGGAACTTTTGAAATCGCTCACCAATGCCGGTGTTAAGAAATTCAATCCTGAGGGCCAGAAATTCGATCCAAACATGCATCAGGCCATGTTTGAGATTCCGAACCCGGAATTGCCCAGTAACTCCGTCGCTCAGGTTGTTCAGGAAGGATACACGATCGGCGAGCGGGTTCTGCGGCCAGCGATGGTTGGCGTCGCCAAGGGCGGTCCCAAGTTTGAGGATGTTGTTTCTGAGGAATCGGAAGACGGTGACACCGAAGCCACCGACCAGGACAGCGATTCCTGACAAGCGGCTAACGGGCAACACGCCAAAGCACATATCCGCCACTGGCTCCGCCCAGAACACTCGACATCACAATTGGTATGTCTGAGAGGATGCCTACACCCAGTGCGGCCAGTGTAAGATGTGCGCAAATCGATGCGGCGGCCCCGGCAAACATGTAGACCGCGGGTAGTCGGATATCGGCCCATTCCATCATGGCGACAAAGACCACACTCGATGGCAGCGCCATTGTTGCGGTGTAACAACATCCCATGAGGAAGAGGTTGAACCACCGGGACAACAAATTCTGCGGGTCGACAACAATCAGGTGTGGCGCATCGACAAACATAAGGGTGGTTACAGTCACGGCCGACGCAACGAGCACCGCAAAGGCAAATCCAACAGAATTCCAGGCAATGCGGGCCAGTATGAACTGAATGGGCGTCTGCAACAGGGGCTGGACTGAAATCATCTTTATCTCCTCACTTGTGGAGAGCCCATTGTGAACAGCCATCGCGCAGAACAGCATTGGACGATTTGCAGAAATCAAGCACTTTTCAGCAGATCATCTGTGCAACGCGCCCCGTCCACTGGCACAGAACCGCCGGCTGGCGTAAACATCCTTCGCAACACAGCGCACTGCGGACCCCTGGATGGCCAAAGCCGACACCAAATTTGCCAAGCTTATCGACAGCGCGAGACTCCGCGAGGAATTGACGGCTCTGACGGCTGATACGGATGGCAACGGCAGCGATGCAAAAATTCGGCGAAGGGTCCTGGCATTGCTGAAGATGCGCTCGGAGGAAAGCCGCACCAAGATCGAAAAGATGTTACTGCGTGACGGAAAGGGACTGGCCTGCGCCGAACGGATATCCCACGTTCAGGATGAGTTGATACGCTGCCTCTACGATTTCGCAATTGTGCATGTTTTCCGGGTTCCGAATCTCTCTGCGGGCGAGCGGATGAGCATAGTGGCTGTCGGTGGTTATGGACGCGGCACCCTGGCGCCAGGTTCGGATCTCGATCTGCTTTTTCTTTTGCCCTACAAGCAGACGGCCCTGGGTGAAAGCATCATCGAGTATATTCTCTATATGCTCTGGGACATGGGCTTCAAGGTCGGCCACGCCACCCGTTCTGTAACCGATTGCATCAAGTTTTCGAAGCAGGACATGACCATACGAACCTCTATTCTGGAATCGCGACTTGTCTGGGGCGAAGAGGCGCTTTTCAAGGAACTTATCGAACGTTTCGAGTCCGAAATAATAAATGTGTCCGCCCGGGAGTTTATCGCCTCAAAGCTGGAAGAGCGCGATATCCGACATGGAAAGTCCGGGCAATCGCGCTATCTGGTTGAACCCAACATCAAGGAGGGAAAGGGCGGGTTGCGAGACCTGCATTCACTGTTCTGGATATCTAAATACCACTATCGGATGCGCACCCGTAGCGAACTCAAGAATGCGGGCGTGTTCTCACTCAGCGAGTTTCGTGCTTTCGAGAAGGCCAATGAATTCCTCTGGTCGGTCAGATGTCACCTGCACTTTCAAGCCGGACGTGCCGAGGAACGCCTGTCATTTGACATGCAGCCGCTGATGGCCGAACGGCTCGGATATGCAAACCGGCCGGGAATCAGCGCTGTTGAGCGATTTATGAAGCACTACTTCATTGTCGCAAAAAGCGTCGGCAATCTGACGCGGGTCCTGTGCGCGGCACTCGAAGAGGAACAAGCCATTGCATCGCCTGGTCTTGCTGACCGGCTTAAGCGGCTGACAACACGGAGCAAGAAAATCAAGGGCTCCAGGGAGTTTGTCAATCATCTGGGCCGAATCAAGCCGCTTGAGGAAGACGTCTTTGTCAGAGATCCCCGCCAATTGCTGACGGTCTACCGGCTGGCCGAAGAAAACGGATTGAACTTTCATCCAGATGCAACACGCCTGATCGCCCGGTCGCTCAAGTTGATCGACAACAAACTACGTAACGATCCGCAGGCAAATGCAGACTTCCTGGCTGTTCTTACCTCTCCAAAAACACCGGAAGTCAACCTCAGGAAGATGAACGAGAGCGGCGTTCTGGGCCGGTTTATTCCAGACTTCAACAAGATCGTCGCGATGATGCAATTCAACATGTATCACCACTACACGGTCGATGAGCACTTGTTGCGCTCCATCGGCATTCTGTCCGAAATCGAGCGCGGAGATGTGGGCGATCAACACCCATTGGCCAATGAGTTGATGGAATCGTCACCGAATCGGGTTGCGCTCTATGTCGCCCTTTTTCTCCACGACATTGCAAAGGGCCGTCCCGAGGATCATTCGATTGCGGGTGCAAAGGTGGCCCGAAAAGTGTGCCCCAGGCTGGGGCTCGACGAAAAGCAGACCGAACTGGTTGCCTGGCTGATCGAACATCATTTGTTGATGTCGACCACCGCTCAGTCTCGCGATCTGAACGAGCCAAAAACGATTGCTGACTTTGCTGGTGTAATGCAACGCATGGAGCGGATGAACGCGCTGTTGATCCTGACAGTTTGCGACATCAAAGCCGTCGGCCCGGGAGTATGGAACGGCTGGAAGGGCCAGCTTTTGCGTACGCTCTACTACGAAACAGAGCCTCGGTTAACCGGTGGATTCACACTCAAACCCCGTCGCGAACGTCTTCACGAAGTCAGGCTCGACCTGCTGGAAACCCAGGGCGATTGGAAGCGTGGCGAGCTCGAGGCTGTCATCGACCTTCATTATGACAATTATCTTCTAATGGTCGACCGCGATGACCAGAAGCGGCACCTGGAATTCATCCGAGATACCAGCCGCAACAATGAGACCGTTGCCACGGCAGTGGCAATGCGCGACTTTGAAGCCATCACTGAAATTACAATAATTGCCCCGAACCATCCGCGACTCCTGTCGACCATCACTGGTTGCTGCGCTGCGTCCGATGCCAATATCGCCGACGCAAAAATATTCACCATGAGAGATGGCCGGGCTCTGGATTCGATCTACATCAACCGGGCATTTGAGGGCGAGGAAGATGAGCGGCGGCGCGCGAATCGCATTTGTGCGCTCATCGAAGCTGTCCTGACCGGCGAAAAACGACTGCGGGAGGTTCTTGGTGATCGTTCCAAGCCACAGGGCAGACTCAGAGCCTTTTCAGTCAAGCCCTACATTCAGGTCGACAATACGGTGTCTGACTATTTCACGGTTATCGAGGTGGAGGGGCTGGATCGAGCGGGTTTGCTTTCTGATCTGACCAGCGCCTTTGCAGACCTCTCGCTGGATATCGCCTCCGCCCATATTGCGACTTTTGGCGAGAAGGCAATCGATTCATTCTACATAACCGATCTGGTGGGAACCAAAGTGACCAGTCCGCAAAAACTCGCCGCCATCAAACGCAAGCTGATGAGCGTACTTGGCGGCAGCGCCGAAGAGGGGCCGAGCAAGCCCACCCGAAAAACCGGCGACAAGGTTGCATTGGCAGATAAGCCGGCGCGAGAAAAAGAAAGCATCTCAAAATGAGCCGTGGCAGCGGCCTGTTCTCCAAATTTGCTACCGTGGGCGGCGCCACACTGGCGAGCCGTATCCTCGGCTTTGCCCGCGAGGCAATGATCGCAGCCGCTTTGGGCATCGGCCCGGTGGCAGACGTATTTTACACGTGTTTTCGGTTTCCAAATCTCTTCCGCCGCTTGTTCGCCGAGGGTGCCTTCAACATTGCCTTCGTCCCGCTCTTCGCCAAAGAATTGGAGGCCGGTGGCGAAGCGGCAGCCAACAAATTCGGGCAGGAGGTGTTTGCCGTGTTGGCGACCTGGCTGATGGTCTTCACACTCGTTGCGCTCGCGGTGATGCCTTTCCTGGTCAGCACAGTCGTGGCTCCTGGCTTTACGGACAGTCCGGAAAAATTTGACCTGGCCGTCGTCATGACACGGATCATGTTTCCCTATCTCCTGTGCATGTCACTGGTCGCCATGTTCTCTGGCATTTTGAACTCCTTGCGACGTTACTTTCTGGCTGCCATCGTTCCGGTTCTCCTCAACGTTGTTCTCATCGCCATCCTCGCCGTTCTTCTGCTGATCGATGCCACCGACAGATCAGCCGGCCTTGCCCTGGCATGGGGCGTCTTTGCGTCGGGAATTGTGCAACTGGCATTCCTTTACTGGGGTGTGCGGCGCGAAGGACTTTCCTTCCGCTTGGCAGCACCCAGGATGTCGGCTCCCGTGAAACGCTTGATGATCCTCATGGGGCCGGGGCTTTTGACCGGGGGGGTTTTGCAGATCAACCTTCTCATTGGAACCATAATCGCCACAGCACAGGACGGGGCCAATGCACTGCTGAACTTCGCTGATCGGATCAATCAGTTGCCGCTTGGTGTGATCGGCATTGCCGTTGGCGTGGTGTTGCTCCCGGAACTTTCGCGCGCACTGAAATCCGGCGACCATCAAAAGGTGGAAATGCTTCAAAACAGATCGCTCGAATTTGTTGTTGCCCTCACATTGCCAGCTGCCGTTGGCTTCATTCTGCTACCGGACGACATCGTGCGCCTGCTCTACGAGCGCGGCGCATTTGATGCTCATGCGACCCGGCAAACCGCCCTGGCGCTGGCCGCGTTTGCGACCGGCTTGCCGGCTTACGTCATGACCAAGGTTTTCCAGCCGGCATTCTTTTCCAGGGAAGATATGCGGACGCCGTTCCTGTTTTCGATTGTTATGGTCGTCGCCAATATCGCGATCAGTCTCGCATTGTTTCCAATTCTTGGGCACGTGGCGATCGCGCTCGCGACGGCGATCTCTGCCTGGATCAATGTAGCACTGCTGGCCGGCACCCAGTGGCGTCGTGGCGATTTCCGGCCCGAGAACGCAACCCTCAAAAGACTGCTGTTTGTTGTCATCGCCAGCGGTTTAATGGCGGCCGTTATCATTTTGCTGCGTCCGTTCTTGTCGACCTGGCTTGAGAATGGTCAGATGCTGCTGCAGGCGTTTGCACTGGGGTTGCTGATCGCCATAGCCGCGCTCGTCTATTTCTCCATCTGCTTTGCAACGGGCACTCTTGATCCCCGACATCTGCGGCGGATGAAACGCTGACAAAACCTTAACTCTATCGTATGGAGTCACAGCTAAACTGAAGGCTCCAAAGACGTTTGGAAGCGAGTGATTCAATGTCGGTGTTAATCACAGGCGGCGCCGGATACATCGGCAGCCACATGGTTTGGGAGTGTATGGATCACGGCGAAGACGTCGTGGTGCTGGACAATCTCGTCACGGGATTTGACTGGGCCGTTGCTCCCGGTGCCAAGCTCATTTTGGGTGACATTGAGGATCGTGGATTGGTGGGCGACCTCATTCGCCAATATGAGATCGACGCGATTATTCACTTTGCGGGCTCAGTGGTCGTTCCGGAATCGATCAAGAAACCCCTCAAATATTATGAAAACAATACCAGCCGCACCCGAACCCTGCTGGAAACAGCCGTACGGTGCGGGGTAAAAAACCTCATCTTCTCTTCCACTGCGGCAGTCTACGCGGCGCCGGATGACCTGCGACCGATTGACGAAACGGCTACGCTCCTGCCGTCCTCTCCCTATGGAAAGTCAAAACTGATGAGCGAGATGATGATCCGTGACGCAGCTGACGCACATGATATGCGGTATGTGATCTTGCGCTACTTCAATGTCGCAGGAGCGGACCCGGAAGGACGCACCGGATTGTCCACCAAAGGCGCGACACATTTGATGAAGCTGGCCTGCGAAGCCGCAACCGGCCAGCGCGACTGGTTTGAAATCTACGGCACCGACTACGAAACACCTGACGGCACTGCAATTCGCGATTTCATCCATGTTTCTGATCTGGTTAACGCCCACTATATGGCTTTGAAATTTCTTCGTGATGGTGGCGGAAAATTCACGGGTAACGCCGGCTACAGCCAGGGCTATTCCGTTCAGCAAGTCGTGGACGCCGTGAAACGTATTTCCGGCTCAGACTTCGCGATCCGAAAGGCGCCAAGAAGGGACGGAGACATCCCGGCCATAGTCGCTGATGCAACCAGAATGAAAGAACGGCTGTCCTGGGTCCCGCGCTACACCGAACTGGACACGATCGTTGAACACGCATTGGCGTGGGAGCGACGACTGGCTGCAGGTGAATTGCCTCACCGCCCTCATGATATAGCCCTGCCGGTGGAAGATGCCTGATTTTCTGCTTGGCGCGGCAACTGAAAAGCGCCAAACATGCCGCTGAATGTTACAAAACGGTAGCCATCCATGGCGCTTCTACTTGGTATTGACACAGGCGGTACGTTTACCGATGCAGTCCTGCTCGACAATTCGTCAACCGCCAACGGACGTCTGACGGCCAAGGCAAAGTCCCTGACCACACGAAACGACCTGTCCATTGGAATATCGGCGGCGGTTGAGTCCGTGCTGGACGAAGCGAAGATCGATGCATCGCGAATTGGTCTGGTCTCACTGTCCACAACACTGGCAACCAACGCGCTGGTTGAGGGTCACGGCGGCCGCGTCGCGCTTGTCAGTATCGGGTTTTCACCAAAAGACCTCGAAAAAGCCGGGCTCAGGGACGCACTTGCCGGAGATCCGGTGATTCACTTGAGCGGCGGACATTCAACGCATGGTCAGGAAGCAGAGATGCTGGACCTGGCTCCGTTGGAACAGCAGCTGGATCTGCTGTCGAAGGAAGTCAGCGGCTTTGCCGTCGCGGGATACTTTGCGGTAAGAAATCCGGCACATGAACTGGCGGTCCGCAACCTGATATTGGAAAAGACCGGATCTGCGGTTACCTGCAGTCATGAGCTGTCGGCCCGCCTGAACGGCCCAAAACGCGCGCTCACCACGGTTTTGAATGCACGGCTGGTGCCGATGATAACGCGACTGATCCTGGCGACCCGAAGCACGCTCGCAGACAAGAAAATTACTGCGCCCGTGATGGTGGTTCGAGGAGATGGAGCCCTTGTCAGTGCAGACTTCGCGTCGCGCCGTCCGATAGAAACGATCCTTTCGGGACCAGCAGCCAGCCTGGTTGGTGCCAGACATCTCACCCAGACCGATTCAGCGATCGTATGTGATATTGGCGGGACAACTTCCGACGTCGCCGTGCTCGAAAACGGGGCGCCGCGACTGGAGCCGGACGGCGCCCTGGTTGGCGGATTTCGAACGATGGTTGAAGCGGTGGCCATGAAGACCTTTGGCCTTGGCGGTGATTCCGAGGTCAGCATTGAGCCAGGCGCGTTGAAGCCGGAAATCAAGCTGGGACCCGGGCGTTTGGTTCCGGTGTGCCTCATTGCAAGTAGATTCGGCTCGGTTGTCCACGATTCACTCGACAAGCAATTGAGGTCTCCGCTCAACGGCCGTCATGATGCACGCTTTGCGTTTACAAGCGGCGGACAGTCAGCTGCCGGATTGTCAGCAAATGAACAAAAACTGCTTGGTCGTCTTTGCGAAATTCCGACGCCTTTGGCAGATGTTCTTGATGGTAATGCCGCCATCGCCACACTTAGCAGACTGATTTCAAAGGGCCTGGTACAGGTTTCCGGACTAACGCCGAGTGATGCCATGCACGCGCTTGGACACCATTCGACCTGGGACGTGCCGGCGGCATCCAAAGCCGTTGATCTTTTTTCCCGCAAACGGGATGGCAGCGGATCAGCACTTGCGGAAAGCGGGACGGATCTGGCGAAACGCATCGTAGCCCGGGTTCAGCGGCGCTCCGCAGAAGTCATTTTGGAAACCGCGTTCGACAACGATGGTCGTGACGGAGCCCGCATCGTTTCGCATGAGCTTGTCCAGGATGTGCTCAATCAAAATGCTTCAAATCAACGATCAACCGCAATTGCCGGCCTGGAGCTGTTGATGGACCGCCCGCTTATCGGGCTTGGCGCCGCCGCCCACAAGTATCACCCCGAAGCGGCTGCGCTTCTGAACAGCGAAGCCATCGTTCCCGAGCATGCTGATGTGGCGAACGCCATCGGCGCGGTTGTCGGGCAGATTTCAATGCAGAAGGAAATCGTCATTTCTCAGCCTGCGCAGGGTCAGTTCCGCGTTGCCGGAATTTCCAGTCCCTTCGGGAAAGAGCGCGACGCGCTGTCAGCAGCTGAAAAGATGGCGCATGAAGAAGCGACAAGACTGGCTGTCGAAGCAGGTGCAGCTGAGGTCGAAGTCTCGCAAACGTTGCGGGAGAAGCGCGCCGACATTGAAGGGCAGGACACGCTGATCGAAGCTTCTGTCAAAGCCGTAGCAACCGGGCGTCCGCCGATTGCAACAAGCTGACAGGATCAGCCTGCCAGAGACGGCAGCACGCCTGGAAACCAGTCGTAGAGCATGGCGAGCAGGAGCAATCCAAGCGCGATCCGATATATTACAAAAACAAGAAACGACGTTCGTCTGACGACCGCCATCAGCAGCGCGATGGCAGCAAGCGCGGCGAAGAACGTAAAAAACGCGGCCCACAACGCATCAACCGGTACACCGCCGCCGGCCTGCCAGGCTTCAAGAGCGGTAAACAGACCGGCCGCAGAAATCGCGGGAATGCCGAGCAGGAATGAAAACCGGGCCGCTTCTCCCCGTTCAAAACCCATAAAACGTGCAGCAGTCATGGTGATTCCTGACCGGCTGGTTCCCGGTATCAAGGCCACCGCCTGCGCCAGACCAATAATCATGGCAGGGCCTAACGTGATGTCTTCCATGCGCTTGATTCGCGGGCCGACCACATCAGCAACATACATCAAAAGCCCGAAGAAAATGGCACCAAATGCCACAATTTCGGCACCTCTGATGCTGCCGGATACGCCACTGAATTTCAGGACCGCGCCGAACACCAGCGCAGGAATGGTCGCCAGAGCAATATAGGTAAACATTCGCGAATCCTGGGTCACCCGCCCGCCGGCAACATCACGAGCGCCATGCGCGAGGTTCAGAACATCACGCCAGAAATAGACCAGAACCGCAAAAAGTGATCCCACGTGAACCATGACATCTGTTACGACACCCTGATCTTTCCAACCGGTGAGGGCTGGTATCAAAATAAGGTGACCTGAGGAGGATACAGGCAGAAACTCGGTCAGGCCCTGAACAATGGCAAGGACCAGAATCTGTTCAATGCTCATGAATCAAAGCTTCCCCGCGACGGTGGGACAGTCCAAAAACCAAGCTGTGCCCAAAATGCCTTAATTTACCGTGAGTGCAGCACTGTCTTGCTGCTTTCCCTGCAGCCTCCTATAGAGGGTTTCACCTTCGAACAAGGCCAAACATCGAAAGCGCAGACAACAAGCCTCACATGCTGACCCTGTACCACCATCCCATGTCCGCCGGCTGCCGCTCCATCCGCCTGATGCTGGAAGAATATCAGCTCGACGTCGAACTCGTTGAGGAGAAGCTTTGGGAGCGCCGACCGGAATTTCTTGATCTCAATCCGGCAACCACGCTGCCGGTTCTGGTTGAAAGCAATGGCGTCGCGGTCATTGGCGCCCAGGTTGTGGCCGAATATCTCGATGAAACACACGGGGCGATGAAACGCGACAAACGCCTCTATCCGGAGGATCCGGTTGCGCGGGCGGAAATGCGCCGCGTCGTCGACTGGGCATTCGTAAAAATGGAAACCGAAGTGACCCGCTACCTGGTCAACGAGCAGGTCACGAAACGACTGATGCCGGCGAAGGCCGGGGGTGGCGCTCCCGATAGTCAGGCATTGCGTGCTGCGCGAACCAACATCAAATATCACTTGCAATATCTGGGATGGCTGGCAGGGACGCGGAACTGGATGGCTGGGGAAAGAATGAGCCATGCAGATCTCGCCGTCGCTGCCACACTATCTGTCCTGGATTATCTGGGGGAGGTTGACTGGACTGCGGACGAGGCCCTGAAGGACTGGTTTGCGCGGATGAAATCGCGACCGTCTTTCCGCCCCTTGCTGGCCGATCGACTGCGCGGAATTCCGCCTGTCTCTCACTATGTAGATCTGGATTTTTGATCGACCGGGTCCCTGAAACGGCGGAATTGCGCCATTTTGCCGAAATGGAAGCCCGTGGACTGGGGTTTGACGCCTTTGGTGTGGTCAAGCCCGAGGCGATCGGGACGTCCGGACTGCGGCTGCGGGAGTTCATCGCGGCTGGTCACCACGGTTCGATGCAATGGATGGCGGAAACGCTGGTGCGGCGCTCCCATCCACAGGCACTCTGGCCCGACGTGCGTACCATCATAGTTCTTGGCATGAATTACGGGCCCGAAACGAACCCGCTTGAGATTCTCGATCAATCTGACCGGGGCGCGATCTCGGTATACGCGCGCCATCGCGACTATCACGATGTTATCAAGGGTAAGCTGAAAACTCTGGCCTCAAAAATTGCAGCGCAAATGCGCACACTCAACGTCCAACACAGCGCGAAAGTCTTTGTTGATACTGCCCCTGTCATGGAAAAACCACTGGCGGCGGCGGCAGGGCTAGGATGGCAGGGAAAACACACAAATCTCGTATCCAGAGACTTTGGCTCCTGGCTGTTTCTGGGCTCGATTTTTACGACCCTTGATCTCCCGCCGGATGTTGCGGAGATCGACCATTGCGGCTCATGCTCATCTTGCCTGGATGTTTGTCCTACAAGGGCTTTTCCGGCACCGTATCAATTGGACGCGCGTCGGTGCATCTCCTATTTGACGATCGAGAACAAAGGACCGATCCCGATCGAATTCCGAAAACCTATGGGCAACCGGATCTTTGGCTGTGACGACTGTCTCGCAGTCTGCCCGTGGAACAAATTTGCAACAAGCGCTTCCGAGGCCAAACTGGCGACACGGGGATCGGAAAAGCAGCCCCTGCTTTCCGAGTTTCTGGGGCTCGATGACGCCGGATTCAGAGCCCGGTTTTCCGGCTCGCCGGTTAAACGAATCGGCCGCGACCGGTTTATGCGCAATTGCCTGATAGCAGCGGGAAATTCGAACGATCTGACACTGGTGCCCGCTGTGGAAAAGCTGCTTAATGACTCAAATCCAATCGTTGTCGAAGCGGCAGGTTGGGCGTTGGGTGAGTTAAGGGACGCAGGGGCTTAATGAGGCTTGGCATACTGGGAGCAGGATTTTCGGGCCGGACGGTCGGGGCTCTGGCTGCGCGCAACGGCGCCAATGTCTGGGGTACGACACGCAAACGCGGAAATTTCGATCAACTTGGGAAGTGCAATATTGCGCCGGTGGTTTTTGATGGCAGTTCAGCATCCGGCGACCTGCTGGAATCTCTGTCCCGGACAACACATCTTGTCATCTCAATTGCACCTCCACGATCAGAGAGCCTCGCAGCACCGACGGCTGCTGTTGATCCGGTTTTGAGTGCGCTGGGCAGTGAAACCCTCGCAAGTGCTGCGCCCGACCTGGAATGGATTGGTTATCTCTCCACGGTCGGCGTTTACGGCAATCATGACGGCGCGTGGATTGATGAGGCCACGCCCGTCTCCCCAAGCTCAGAGCGTTCGCGGCAAAGGGTGCGTGCGGAAGCCGAGTGGACGGTCTTTGGCGAGTCTGCAAATTTACCCGTGGCGATTTGCCGTCTCTCAGGAATTTACGGTCCCGGCCGCAACGCTTTGGTTACGGCAGAAGCGGGAAAGGCCCGCCGCCTCGTCAAGAAAGATCAGGTCTTCAACCGCATTCATGTGGGCGATATTGCGACCGCCGTTTGGCTGTCCGCTTTGCAGAAGTCTACAGGCCTGTTCAACATCACCGATGATGAGCCCGCTCCGCCGCAGGATGTCGTCCGTTACGCCCATGAGCTGATGGGCAGAAAACCGCCACCGGAAGTGGATTTTGAGACCGCAGAGCTTACGCCCATGGCCCGCTCCTTCTATGGCGAGAACAAGCGGGTTTCGAATGCGAATTCCAAGCGAAGACTGGGAATGGAATATGCGTGGCCCAATTACCGCGCCGCGCTGAAGCGGATGTGGGACGAAGACAGCTGGAAGGATGAAGCATGACACTCAACGTATCGATCATTACACTGGGCGTCGAAGACCTTCCCGCTTCAACCGCTTTCTATGAGAGGCTTGGCTGGATCAACACCAGGGCCAGCCAGGAAAGTGTTACTTTCCTTCAGGGCCATTGCGTGGTTTTGGGCCTGTATGGCCGCGCGGCGCTGGCAGATGATGCAGCAGTGGACAACAGTCCTGCGGGTTTTCGCGGAGTGTCTCTGGCGATAAACCTGAAGGACGAAGCCGCAGTCGATACATTCTTTGAACACGCACTATCCTGCGGGGCTACGGCCACGAAACGCCCGGAAAAGGTGTTCTGGGGTGGGTATTCCGGCTACTTTGCTGATCCCGATGGCCACCTGTGGGAAGTTGCCTACAATCCATTTTTCGAAGGCGACGCCGAGACCGGCCAATTGCAACTGGAAGCAAAAGCATGAGCGCAACCCTTGTCATCATCGACGTCCAGAAGGCCATGGACGACCCACGCTACGGTGTGCGCGGACAGCCGGACGCAGAAGCAAACATGGCTCGCCTGCTGGCTCACTGGCGACAGCTTGGTAATCCTGTTGTTCATATTCGTGATGATTCCATGGACCCGGACTCGCCCTATGCTCCCGGCAAGCCAACCCATGCCTTCAAAGATGAAGTGTCTCCGATTGACGGCGAGGTTGTTGTTGAAAAGCGCACGAACAATGCATTTATCGGCACGGATCTGATGCAGGTTCTTGAGCAACATGGCTCATCGGAACTCGTGATGTGCGGTGTTCATCTGCAATATTGCGTGGAATCGACCGTGCGCATGGCTGCCAATCTCGGCTTTATGGTTTTTCTTCCGGAAGACTGCGTCATAGCCGTTGACCAGACCGACCGTAACGGAAAGACTTGGACAGCCGAAGAAGTTCACGCGCTGCAATTGGCCATCCTCGACGGCTCATTTGTCAAGGTTCTGCACAGTTCGGATTTGATGCAGGCGGCAGAGCATGGAACACTGCAATAAGAAGAAGCTGAGCCAGAACGCGCCATGATCAACCCCTTGCCCCGTTGGGTCGACTACGGACTGATGCCGCTCATCAATGTAGCGGTTGCCTTTCTGATATCCGGTCTGGTGGTCATGTTTGTCGGGGAAAACCCGTTTCAGGCAGCCTATCTCCTGGTCAAAGGCGCCTTTGGCAACGGCTATAACCTCGGCTACACGTTGTTTTATGCGACCACATTCATCTTCACAGGTCTTGCGGTCGCAGTCGCATTTCACGGCGGCTTGTTCAACATTGGCGGCGAGGGCCAGGCCTATATTGGCGGGTTGGGAGTCGGGCTGGTTTGCCTGTCGATGGATTCGATTCTGCCCTGGTGGTTGACCTTTCCTCTGGCGGTCATTGGTGCGGCCCTTTTCGGCGCCGCCTGGGCGTTCATTCCGGCCATCCTGCAGGCCAAACGCGGTAGCCACATCGTTATCACGACGATCATGTTCAATTTTATTGCGTCCGCAGTAATGGTCTATGTCCTGACGGGCCCTTTGCAAAAGTCGGCCAGTCTCGGCCCGCGCTCACGAGACTTCGCGGAAGGAGGGCAGATTCCCAAGCTCGACTGGTTGTTCGGACCCTTAGGGCTGGACATGGGATCGTCTCCTTTGAACATCGTTTTCTTGCTGGCCCTGGTCGTTTCTTTTCTCGTGTGGGTTCTTATCTGGCGCACCAAGTTCGGCTTTGAGTTGCGCACCATGGGCACCAGTCCCCGCGCCGCGGCTTATGCCGGCATGCCCCAGGCCCGAATCATCATCATCACCATGATGATTTCCGGCGCCCTTGCAGGAATGATGGCGCTCAACCCGGTCATGGGCGACCAGGCCCGTCTGCAATTGGAATTTCCGGAGGGAGCAGGGTTTGTCGGCATTGCCGTGGCGCTGATGGGCCGTTCTCATCCTGCGGGCATCATTCCGGCGGCAATTCTGTTCGGCGCCCTCTATCAGGGTGGGGCCGAACTTGCGTTCGACATGCCCAATATCACCCGCGACATGATCGTCATGATTCAGGGCCTGGTGATCCTGTTTGCCGGGGCTCTCGAAAACATGTTCCGCCCGGCGCTGTCGCGCCTGTTCGCGCCGCCTCTTACCCAAGGGGAGGCAACCTGATGGACACCCTGATTCAGCTCCTTGATCTGACAGTACGCTCGGCCGTACCGCTTCTTCTGGCGTGCCTGGCGGGGCTCTATTCCGAGCGGTCCGGCATCGTTGATATCGGCCTTGAGGGAAAAATGCTCGGCGGCGCTTTTGCCGCCGGTGCCGCAGCGGCGGTGACCGGTTCCATGTGGCTGGGAGTGGGTGCAGGCGTTATGGTTTCAGTCTCGCTGGCCCTGATCCATGGTTTCGCCTCGATAACGAATCGCGGCAACCAGATCGTTTCCGGTGTGGCGATCAATTTCATCGCCGCCGGACTGTCAGCCTTGCTCGGAAACAGCTGGTTCAATCAAGGAGGGCGAACGCCTCAATTGACCGCAGAGCAAAGATTTACACCCATTGACCTGCCTCTTGCCGACACCCTTTCAAGCATTCCCGTTCTCGGACCGATCTATGCTGAGTTGATTTCCGGCCATAATCTGATCGCCTATGTCGCCTTCATCATGGTTCCGGTTACATGGTGGGTACTTTTCCGCACGCGGTTTGGATTGCGGCTGAGGGCGGTGGGAGAAAACCCTGCCGCAGTCGATACAGCCGGCATATCCGTTGCCTGGGCGCGCTACCGGGCGGTGATCTGTTGCGGCATTCTTTGCGGACTTGCTGGCACCTATCTCTCGATCGGCCTGTCCGCTGGATTTGTTAAGGACATGACCGCCGGCCGCGGCTTTATCGCCCTGGCTGCGCTGATCTTCGCCAAATGGCGACCTGTCGCTGCCATGTGGGCCTGTCTCCTATTTGGTTTCCTGAGCGCGGTCGAAATTCGATACCAGGGAGCGCCATTACCCATCATCGACGTTGTGCTGCCGGTGCAACTCATGCAGGCATTGCCCTACATTTTGACCGTCATCCTACTGGCAGGCTTCATCGGAAAAGCGATTCCGCCGAAGGCCGGAGGTGTTCCCTATTCCAAGGAGCGCTGACCATGAGCGCCGATCTTTTTGCCGCAGCGCAAGCTGCGATGAAGAACAGCCACTCGCCCTATTCCAAATTTCCGGTAGGGGCTGCCATTCGCACAGGGTCCGGCACTATTCATGCCGGTTGTAACGTGGAAAATGCATCCTACCCGGAAGGTTGGTGTGCTGAGACAAGCGCCATTGCTCATATGATAATGGGCGGAGAAGCCGAAATCGCAGAGGTTCTGGTGTTGGCCGAGAAAATGGATAAAGTTTCACCTTGCGGCGGATGTCGCCAGCGCATCTCGGAATTCGCAGCGCCGGACACGCCGATTCACCTTTGTGACCAGAAGGGAGTCGTGCAAACGCTAACGCTCGCCCAGTTACTGCCGGCCGGCTTTGGTCTGCATGACTGATGATGTTCGAATTGCCTGAAGGACGCAGCCGTAACTGTCATAGTGGCGCCGCGGAGGCTTGATAAACCGTGCCGGAAAAGCGGCAAATGCCAGAATTTTCAAACATGAAGAATGCAGTGATATGACGACACTAATAGATGCTTTGGATGGCTTTGAACCGGAAACCGCGCTTGTTCTGGGGTCGGGGCTGGGTGGCCTTGTTGACGCCGTCGACGTCAGCCTGCGAATTCCCTACAGTGATCTTGATGGCTTTGCGACCAGCAAGGTCTCTGGCCATTCCGCCGAGCTCATTGCCGGGGAGCTGGGCGGTCACAAGGTGGCCGTCCTGTCAGGACGGATACACTATTATGAAGATGGTGATTCTGCAGCGATGCGCCAGCCACTCACACTGCTGCGTGATGCCGGAATTAATCGCCTGATACTGACGAATTCTGCCGGCTCCACGGATCCGGACATGCCGCCGGGCTCGATCATGCAGATCAAGGATCACATCAATTTTTCCGGCACCAACCCGCTTATCGGAGAACCGTCCGATGATAGATTTGTTGGGTTGACCAGTGCCTATGATAAGGCAATGCGAAAAGCATTCCGCCGAACGGCGCGGGCGCTCGATATAGAGTTGCACAGAGGGGTCTATATGTGGTTTTCCGGCCCAACTTTCGAGACGCCTGCCGAGATCAAAATGGCCCGCCGATGGGGTGCCGACGCTGTCGGCATGTCAACCGTGCCGGAGGTTATTCTGGCTCGGTTTCTCGGTCTCGACGTCGCTGCATTTTCGGTCATCACCAATTTTGCAGCAGGCATGACCGGTAATGAGCTGGGTCACAGCGAAACCAAGGAATGGGCGCCAATTGGCGGAAAACGCCTCACCCAACTCCTGACGACGACATTGAAAGAGGGGTTTGCATGACGCCTGAAAAACGCAAGCAGACGGCCCAGCGTGCCCTGGCTCTGGTCGATCTCACAGACCTGAGCGACGCCTGCGACCATAAAGCAATCGACAACCTGTGCCGCCGTGCGCAAACCCCGTTCGGGCCAACAGGAGCAATCTGCATCTGGCCGCGCTATGTATCCCATGCGCATCAGCAATTGATTGGTACGGGCATTCCCATCGCGACTGTGGTGAATTTCCCAGGCGGCAATCAAAGCGTCGACATGACCGTTGCAGAAACTGCTGCCGCGATTGCCGACGGCGCCGAAGAAATTGATCTTGTTATGCCTTACCGGGCCTTTGCCGATGGTGACGCGACCTCAGCTCGAGAGATGATTGAGGCGGTGCAGTCCACCTGTGATAAGAAAGCGTTGTTGAAAGTAATCATTGAGAGCGGCGAGCTGGAGGCTCCGGAACTCATCGAGAGTGCGAGTCGAATGGCAATCGATGCAGGGGCAGACTTCATCAAGACGTCAACTGGTAAAGTGCCTGTCAATGCCACACTGGAAACCGCCGAGATAATGATCCAGGCAATTGCTGACAGTGGCAAGGATGTGGGATTCAAACCGGCTGGCGGAATCAAGTCGGTCGACGATTGCGCTGCTTATCTTGCGATCGCCGACCGCATTATGGGCCCGCAATGGGCAACCAGCGAAACCTTCCGTTTTGGCGCATCGAGTGTTCTCGACAATCTTCTGGCGACACTTGACGGTCGCGAGGAAGCATCAGTTGAGGGTTACTGAAGCGCTTCGAGCACGTCGGCCAAAAACCCGTCGAGATGATCGGTCGCAAAGTCGATGGATGCATCGGTTGTCACCTCATGCTCCCAGGCTTCGGCATTGAAGCCTGATCCGTGAGCCGGGGTCACCAGAACTGTTCCCATACCCAGGGCCTTTGGCACATCCAGATTGCGTGGCATGTCTTCAAACATGGCGGCTGACGTTGGGTTGACCTCATGGTCCAGGATGAACTTTCGATAAGGTGCTTCAGCGGGTTTAGGCACCAGGTCTGAAGCGACAATGTCAAACACTCCGTCAAAATGCTGACTGATGCCCAACCTGTCTGTTGTACGGCGCGCATGTGGCACATCGCCATTGGTAAAGATGTGCTTTCGACCGGGAAGCGAAGCGATCAACTCGCCCAGTTCCGGGTTTGGCTCCACCGGCGCGTAGTCAATGTCATGCACCTTGTCCAGAAAGTCGTGCGGATCGATGTCGTAGCGCACCATCAGGCCGCGTAAGGTCGTACCGTATTCGCGGTACATTTCCTTTTGCAGCTTGCGCGCCTCGTCCTTGGGAAGGTCCAGAAGGCCCGCCACATAGTCGGTCATTTTCCAGTCGATTTGAGCAAACAAATCGCAATGGCGCGGATACAGCGTGTTATCGAGATCGAACACCCAGTCCGTTATCCCATCGAATGCCTGCTTTAAGTCACTCATCATGGACAAACAGCGTTCCCGCGCCATGTTCCGTGAACAGCTCCAACAGCACAGCGTGTGGCGCCTTGCCATTGACGATGACCACACCTTCCACCCCGCCTTCCAGAGCTTTGATGCAGGTCTCCACTTTGGGAATCATTCCTCCGGATATGGTTTCATCCTTGATCAGCGCGCGCGCCTGTTTGATCGTGAGTTGCTTGATCAGCTCGCCCTTCTTGTCGAGCACACCAGGTACATCAGTCAGAAAAAGCAGCCGTTCCGCGTCCATGGCACCGGCAACGGCGCCTGCAAATGTGTCGGCATTGACATTGTAGGTCTCACCATCATCGCCAAACGCTACAGGCGCGATAATAGGAATGAGGCCGGATCCAACAACCATGTCGAGAACCTCAATATCCACTTCCTTGGGTTCTCCAACGAAGCCGAGATCGATTATTTGCTCAATATTGCTGTCCGGATCGCGCTGACGGCGGCGCATTTTTGTGGCCTTCACCATGTTGCCATCTTTGCCGCACAATCCGATGGCCCTGGCACCCTGAGCATTAAAGTCGGCGACAATCCGCTTGTTGATGGACCCGGCCAGCACCATCTCAACGATCTCTACCGTTGGCCGGTCGGTTACCCGCATGCCGCCGCGAAATTCACTCTCAATGCCCATGCGGGAAAGCATCGCGCCAATCTGCGGGCCGCCCCCGTGCACAACGATTGGCTCCACGCCGGATTGACGCAACAGTGCTACATCGCGAGCAAAGGCCTTGCCGAGCTCCTTGTCACCCATGGCATGGCCGCCATATTTTATGACAACAGACTTGCCCGCGTAAGTTTGCATGAACGGCAACGCTTCAGACAGCAAGCGAGCCTGGAGATCGCCATCGACGATCAGTTCAGCGGATTTTTTATTTTCTTTGGTCATGATGAATACGGGCGAAAATGATCGAAACACTGCCTAACGTAATTCGGGCGCAAATGAAAACACCCGATGCAACAGGCACCGGGTGTCAATATTGTCAAACAGCTTTATCTGGAATCAGACTTCGCTGGAAATCCAGTCGGAGAGCTTGTTTTTTGGAGCTGCGCCCACCTGAATTGCGGTGGGCTCTCCACCCTTGAACATCAGCAGGGTTGGGATCGATCGCACGCCATACTTGGCGGCAATGTCCGGATTTTCATCCATATTCACCTTGGCGATCTTCACCTTGTCACCCATTTCCTCAGATATTTCTTCCAGGCTGGGAGCAATCATTTTACACGGTCCGCACCATTCGGCCCAAAAATCCACCACAACAGGTGTTTCGGACTGGAGAACGTCGGATTCAAAGTTCGCCGTGTCGATATTTACGGTTGCCATTTCTAGCTCCTGATCTGCCAAAGGGCGCGTTGGTTGCGGGGAATCGGTTTATGCGTCGTTGCCCAGAACCTAGGTATCACCCAATCCAGGGTCAAGGAATGGAATGCTCACAGATTTGCGATTTCTGTTAACGCTTGCTCCAGCAACCGGGATGGCAATTCCATGAAATGCGGTCCGCCCGCGGCATGAGTCCAAACCAGGGCCGTTTTTATGGCGTGGGCGGGATAGATTCGCGCCACCAGTTCCCGGTAGAGCGCCATTTGGGTGATATAATCAGGTGGGACCGCTTCAATTTCGACCGGTGGGCGGAGTGTGGTCTTGAAGTCGATCAAAGTCACTGTGTCACCCCGAACAGATATCCGATCGATCGTTCCGGATACGGAACGAGGCCCTGAAGCAAGATCCAGCTGCCCCATGACTGAAACTTCAGCGCGGCTGGTGGCCGGATCGAACAGTTCCAGCAATTCGGGCGCTTCAAGAGTCGCACGCACAGATGCGACAAGTCTTCGTCTTTGATCTGCAGTGCTGTCGGGCAACGCTGCCGCAAGATGGTTCTCAGCCCGCCGCCAGCGCTCTGCATCATCCATATCTGGCAAGAGCTGCAGAAGAAGGTGCACGGCCGTGCCTCGGTTGCGAGCCGCTTCGCCAGCATCGAGACTTTGCCCCGCTGTGACCGTTTCGAGGACCGAAGGCGCTGTCTTTTCGCGCAGCAAGCTATCATCAATGACGGCTTGTGTTCCTGACGGATTCAGCGGCCGTGGCAGCACTGTTTCTGGTGCCAGTCGGTGACCGACCCAGCCGGGCAGGGCAGATGATTCCTCCGTCATACCGGGTTCGATATCTACCGGAGGTTTCGCCGATCGCTCCCGGTCGGCACGCCAGCGCCAGGCCAGCAACTCACCGGCATCGTCAAATGTCTTTTCTGCATCTGGCAAGAGGGCATCGCCAATCATCGTGTGCCAATTAGGATTGGGCAGCTTGAGCTCGCCATTTTTAGGCGGCTTTCCGGCATAGCCGCACACGATCAACCGGTCCTCAGCCCGGGTCATCGCCACATAAAGCAGACGTCGGTACTCTTCCTCAGCAAGCCTTTTTTCTTTTGCCAGTGCCGGGGAGGTAACAGAGCTGTGGTCAGCAGAGGACGGCACCCAGAGATAACCGTGCTCTTTTGGCAAATGGCCGCTTCCCCACTGAAATATTGCCGGTGCATGTTGTGACTGAAATGCTGCGCTGCACTTGTCGACGACAAACACGATTGGTGCTTCCAGTCCTTTGGCGGCATGCACCGTCATCACCCGCACTTCGCCGGAGGCCTGATCGAACTCTCTCTTGATTTCCGGATCGTCGGCTTCGAGGTTCTCAATAAAGGCGAGCAAACCCGGCAGACCGGTCTGTTCGTGCGACAGCGTCATGGCAAGGAATGCATCCAAGACATCCTCAGCTTCCGCTCCCAGTCGGCCATAGAAAGATTTCCGGCCCTCGTCAGCCCCGAGAATACCGGCATAAAACTCATAAACCGGCACAATGTCAGCACGCGCCATCCAGCCTTGCAGCCTGTCATATGCCGGCTTGAACAAAAGGTCCGAGCTGCGTGACTTCAACGCTTCGAACAGACTTGAAGGCCTGTCATGAGCAAGCGAAAAGAGCGCATCTTCGTCCAATCCGATGAGCGGACTCTTGAGCAATGCGGCGAGGTTGAGGTCATCCTGCGGAGTCAGCACCACCCTGCCGAGTGCAATAAGATCACGCACGGCAATATGATCGACGAGGGCGAGTCTGTCGGCGCCGGCAACGGGAATTCCCCGGTCCTTCAACTCCCTGTTCAAGGCGGACACAAACCGGTCCCGCGATCGGACCAGAACAAGAATGTCGCCGGGCCGAACCGACCTGCCTGTGCCTTCAATCCGATCACCGGAAGTGAGCCAACCGTCAATCTTTGAAGCTATGCGGCTCGCCAGCAAGACAGCCTGATGACGGACTGCTCCAGGATCCACTGGCTTGTGCCAGAACTCGGGCTCATCAGCCTCATCGGGATGTATGAGCGGCCAGATCTCCACGTAACCCGCGTCGTTGCGGCGCACTGCCTCATGGGTGTTGTATTCCTCATCCGCAGTCAGACCGTCGCCATTGGCTGCAAGAGAAAAAACCGCGTCAACCGCGCCGAGAACATCGCGGGTTGAACGGAAAGAAAGGTTGAGATTGGCTGCTTCAAAACCCTTTTGCGCGCCATGCGCTGCCTTTCTGAAAAGCTTACGCTGAGCCGAAAAACTTTCAGGCCGGGCGCCCTGAAAAGAGTAGATCGACTGCTTTTCATCGCCCACTGCAAAGATGGTTCGCCCGACGTTGCGCACAGCCTGCCCCGAGAAGAACTCCTTCACCAAGGCATCAATTATCTGCCATTGCCGTGGGCTGGTGTCCTGGGCCTCGTCCAGCAGGATGTGGTCGATGCCAAGATCGAGTTTGTAAAGTACCCACTGGCTGGCCGAGGAGCGGTGCAACAGATTGCCGGTAGCTGTCACCAGATCATCAAAATCCAACAGACCTCGTAGCCGTTTTGCCGAATTGTAGTGGCGAATGATTTCCTGAGCGATGATCAAGAGGGGTTCTGTCTCGGTGATCTGTCGCAGGAGGTTTATGCGGTCCCGGGCTTCCGTCAGATCTCGAGCGCTGGCCGTCAAAATATCCTCAAGATCAGGCATTGCCGTCTTTACAACCGCAGTGGCAAATCGACTGAATGCGCGGGGCTCACGTTTGTCCGTCAAAAACAGTGATTCCAACGCTGCAAGTTTTTCATGGGAAGACACGGCCTCGAGCGCCCGCCGCGCTCGCTCCGCAAGCTTGTGATCGGTGGCTTTTTCAGAGCCTTCACACAGCTCAATCAGTTCGCCCAGCCAGCTGTCCGTCAACGGGACAGAAGAAACCGCCAGAAGTTCCAGCCCATCGATCGTCACATCCGCAGTGAAACCGAACCTGTTCTTTGCAAGTTCGGTTGCCTGTTTCGCTCCACCAACTTTTTCAAGCCATTGCGCCAGTTCATCACGGCGGCTGATAATTTCGGCCATTACTTTTTCAAATGCAGCATCGCTGCCAAAGGCCAAAGCGCGCTGGAAGGCATCGGAAAGCAACGTTCCGCTTTCCGAGTGAGCCTGAACGATGACGGCGTGCCGAGCTTGCTTGATCAAGCTGCGCTGCTGGCCATCGTCCATGACCGCAAAATTTCCCGGTATGTTGGCCTCTAACGGAAACTGATGCAGCAGGGCTTCGCAGAAGGCGTGCACAGTTTGAATTTTCAGGCCTCCTGGTGTTTCCAGCGCCCGGGCAAACAAGGTTCGCGCGCGCTGCATCTGTTGTCGGTTTGGTGGACGACCCTCCACCTCCTGCAATTCTTCACTCAGTTGGTCTTCCGGGAGAACGGCCCATTCACCCAGAATTCTGAACACCCGGTTGGACATTTCTCCGGCCGCAGCTTTTGTAAATGTCAGGCAGAGAATACGGGATGGATCGCAACCCTCCAGCAACAGGCGCACAACCCGTCGCGACAAAACGAAAGTCTTTCCGGAACCGGCATTGGCTGAGACCCATGCCGATTGTCCTGGATCTGACGCGCTGGCCTGCTGTTTGCGGGTGTGATCGTCAACCAGGATTTCCGGGGCGCCGGCACTCATCCTTCGACCTCGGCACCTTCATCACCCAGCGACCATTCACGCACCCGGGCAAGGTGGTCGTAGTCGCGCTCCCAACCGGATTCCGGCATCGGTCGGGCTTGCGACCGGTACGGGGTGTCTTGCATTTGATAGGCCTGGATCAGCCCCTCCAATTGAGCCCATGCACGACTGCCAAGCTCGGACACCGACATCTGCCTGGGCTCAATGAAGTCCACTACAAGCTGGCTTTTCGCAATCAGCCGGACATACATCATCTCGTTGACCGAGGCTGGCTCAATTGCCCTGAAAGCACCGCGCTGTAACATGGCTGCTGTGAGCGGCAATTGCGGTGCCCTGAGCTCCAGCACATCCCCTTTTGCAGGTTTCATTCCCGTCTTGTAATCGATGAGTGACAGACCGCCTCGCTTAAGAACATCAATGCGGTCGGCTCGACCCCGTAGCACGAATCCGGTCTGCGCAACGGTGATCTGACCCCGCTCTTCAACCATGACCTCATTGACGGACGCCGAATGCCCGGCGTGCCAATCGACAAATGCCGTTGCGATGGTTTCAAAGCGCGGCCACCACAATGCCGCCAGTTCGGAGGGTATTTTACCATCGGCAAATCGTTGCTGCGCTATTGCCAATATCTGCTTGACCGCCTGGTCGAAGCCCCATGCAGTGCCAGAACGCGCCTCAGCGCGAACGAAATCTTCGATGATTCCATGATACAATATTCCACGTTCTCGCGCATCCGCCTCCCGCACCAGTGGTTCAAGAGGGTCCAGCTTGAGTATGTGTCGGGCATAGATTGCGTAGGGGTCGTTGATCCAGGTCTCAATTTCCGTGATGCTGAGACCGGTCGGGCGAACGCCGACAGGAGGCCTGGGCTCGGGCCGCCCGATCGACTTTTGTGAACTGGCTGAGACATCAAGCCGCTGCGCCCACCCGGGAAATTTCTGACCCCGCGCCCGAATCTCGATGGAAGCCTGTTTCCCACCCACCATCAGAGTGCGTTGAACCCAGCGTGATGCCACCGTGGGCGCGTTGTCAGCACGCATGGCTCGGGTCAGCACCACATCCTCCATGCCGAGCAAAACCTGATAGTCATGAGCGGCAAGACCGGTGCGCCTTTCGGGTGAGGGAAGACCAAGCACCGATTTCATAGGCCGCGACAAAAAAGGATCATTCCGCGAAGACCCGGGCCATGTGCCTTCATTGAGACCACCCAGAACAACCCGGTCAAAGGTCTGAAGTCGGGCTTCAAGCGGTCCCAGAATGGAAAGTCTGGGATGCGCACTGGCGTGGGGCCGAACGACCCTTCCGCCCAGCAGTGCATCAAAAATGTCGGGCCACTCGCCGGGTCGGGCGCTTAGGCCTGCGCCCTGCTCGACAAGGTCGGCGAGAAAGCCGTGAAGCGCCTTGCCATCCTCCTCACCATAAAGCCGCAGCATGAGCCCGTTCTCATCCATGCCGCAGGCCTCCAGAGCAACGATGCTTCGAAGCGCCAGATCGGAAAGCGGAACCCTGTTTTCGTCACGAGGGTTTGAACCCGAGAAAATCGCATCGAGCTTTTCCGCGAGCCAGAAAGCGTCTTGCCAGTCTTCCCGGCTGAACCGGTTGACGGCAGAATTCCGGCGCCGGGTTTCTCCTGATGAATTCTCATGGACATGGGTCAGACGTTCAACGCAGTGCCCTGGAGAAACCGGCACAACTTGACCTCGCATAGCGGCAATCTCAAAAAGCCGCGAAGCGTTTCGTGCCCTCTCGACAGAAGATCCAAATGTGGCCAGGGGATGCTTTATCAGACTGGCCAGCGAAACGGCGCTTGCGTCTCGAAAGACAACATCTGTGACGAGCCTGGCAAAGGTGCCGGAGGGTCGGTTTCGCAACGGCTGGCCAGCCGAATCGTCCACTTCAAGACCAAACCGGCGAAGTTCCGACGCCACGCGGCGAGCGAGGTTTCTGTCAGGTGTGACCAGGGCCGCCGTCTTGTCAGGATGTTCCAGTGTTTCCCGCAGAGCAAGCGCGATTGAGAGAGCTTCCTCGCGCTCGCCTGACGCCTCTATCAAAGAGACGTTGGAAAATGCACTGCTGCGTTGTTCGGGAGAATATGTATCAAACACACGCTGCTGCCACAGGCCGGTCGAAAAAGACGGGCGAAGAGCCTCGCTGATCAGATGCTCCCTCATGCGGGCTGGTTCGGTCGAAGGGTCTTGTTGCCCACCGATATGGACGACGTTCCCGCGCGAAACACCAATGTGGTCGATCAGTTTCTTCAGGCCATATTGCGGGTGACCGGGAGCAGTTCCATCATCATCTTGATCGTTGTGTTGAACGTCGACCTTATCCCATGTTTCGCCGTCAACATCCCGATCAAGCGCCGGAAGCACGACTACACCATTCTTCATCGCGGCAATCGTCTTGAGCAAATCGGCTGTCGCCGGAATAGAACCGGTGGACCCGGCCGCGATAACCGGTCCCCGGCTGCCGATTGTTTCATATGATTTCGCCTGGCGTCGGAGTGTCTCTGCCCGCAAGACAGCGGCATCTTGCAACCCGCGTTCGGCCAGAAGATCAGGCCAGCGCGACATCGCAATCTCGAGAAATTGTAAGGTCAGCTGCCACCAATCGGCATAGGTATCTGGCACCAGAGTGTTGAGCAGATTCCAGTCGCACTCCTCGGTTGCCACCATGTCCATAAGTCGGGCGAGGTCTGCCGCAAACCTTACAGCATCAACCTGGGATGACGGTACAAGGATCTCTGCTCCCTCATATATCCTGCGTTGGCTGTCATTGAGCGATGAGGCCCAAACTTCGATCATCCGGGCCAGAACAAGCTGGCGCTCCAATGGACCGATCACGGCGGTCAGGCCAAGGTCACGGGGATCGCCTGATTGGCCAAACAGAAGCGTGTCATCCTCCGCGTCGCCAAGCGCCCGGATCGTTGGCAACAAAGCGGCTTGTCCGGTCAGCCGGGAAACAAGTTCGCTCGACAGGGCCCGCGCAGCGCGTCGGGTCGGCACCCAGATCGTGACATCCGCCAGAGCAAGCGGATCAGCTGCCGGCGAAAAACCATCGATAAGGTCGCCCGAAAAAAGCGCGTTAACCAGCGTTGGCAGATAGGGGGCCGCCGGAGGAATCGAAAAAACATGGGGTTCTCGACTGACCATCGTCATGAAGAGCGATAGACTTGGATTGCCGATTCAGCCTCTGCGATTGCTTGCGGCGTTCCGACATGGAGCCAAAGGCCATCCATTGCCATTCCAAACAGGCGGCCTTGGGCGAGCGCCTGATCAAACAAAAGGTTGAGCGAGAATTTTTCCTCTGGGACTGCGCGAAAGAGCTCTGCCTTTGCAATTATTGCTCCCGCATAAACATAGGGAGCAGCGGCAGCGGCACCGCGACGTCTAAG
>CALIOE010000129.1 GCA_938044775.1 uncultured Rhizobiaceae group bacterium | reverse complement strand
TGACTGCGGTCGTGTCGACCAACTCATCGCCATTCTCCGAGGCGTCGTACACCGTCGCTGTATAAATCGTCTGTCCGGACCGGGCAGCGTCGATCAGTTCGCCAATGTGTTCCGTCATGAAGATCGACTTGTTGAGCTCGAGTTCAACCTTTTCAGGCTTCTCGATATCGATCTTTGTTGTTTCCCCTACATCTGTGGCGTTGCCGCGCAGTTCCTGCTCCAGCTGACCGTTGAGATAGGCCTGCGTGACGAATCGAAAGGTCTTTCCATCACCACTCTCGAAACTGGTCGTGCGCTGATCGTTTGTGAACGTCTTTCGCGCAGTCTCTACCTTGGTGAGAAAGCGGAATCGAACCGCAAAGCCCTCGCATTTGGACCCGGTCATTTCATAGACAATTCGCCCGGTCATGCCAACGATTCCAGAACGCTCGCTGGCTTCATCAAGCGAAAGATCATAGACCGCTCTATGCGCAAGAAGATCATCAAGGCCGGCGGCAAAGGAGTTGCCTGCAGTCGCCAGCAGAACACCTATGACAACGAACCCGCGCTGCGCAGAAGATCTATTTTTCAAGGCTCAAATCCTTCCTGATGCAAAACATACTCTTTCACCAACGCGGCAAACGCGCTAGCGTTTTGTCGAAATATGACCCGTAAATTGGAGCCAATGATGGCATCTCCGGAACAGAAACTTGTCGAACTGGGCATCAACCTGCCAAAAGCGGCTGCTCCCGCTGCAAACTATATCCCCTACACAATCGCCGGCAAGATTCTGACCATCTCGGGACAGATCCCAATGGGTCCAAACGGCATTGAATTTGTTGCAAAACTGGGCGCAGACTGTGACCTCGCCACAGGTCAGGCGGCCGCCCGGCTCTGCGCTATTAATATTCTCGCTCAGGCAAAAGCGGCATTGGGAGAACTAGGCAACATCAAGCAGGTGATGAAGATACAGGGATTTGTGAATTCGACAGCAGATTTCACGGATCATCCGGAAGTGGTGAACGGTGCATCGGACCTGTTGGTGGAAGTTCTCGGCAGCGCCGGCAAACATGCTCGTGCCGCAGTCGGCATGAGCTCCCTCCCCCGCGGCGTTGCGGTCGAAGTGGATGCCGTCATCGAGATTGTCTAGGTCGAGCCGACATGCCATCGCTGGACTGGCTGGTTTCACGCCCGATCGCCCATCGCGGATACCATGACCTGAAGAAGGGCAACGCGGAAAACTCTCTGGGCGCCTTCAAGGCCGCAATCAGTGCCGGATTCGCAATCGAGTGTGATCTTCAGGTCAGCAAGACCAGTGAGCCGGTAGTGTTTCACGATCCGGTTTTGGGCCGCATGACCGGCATTCAGGGCAACGTGCGAGACCAGCCGCCGGACGAATTGCGCCAAATGGCATTGCTCGACACCAGGGACGGAATACACACGCTCAGGAAACATCTTGATCTCGTGGCAGGCCAGGTTCCTTTGGTGCTCGAGCTCAAAGGAATTGCGGGCCAGGACGCCGGCATTGTTGAGGGCGTGGCGTCCGCGCTTCAGGACTATTCCGGCCCGGTATCTGTCATGTCTTTTGATCACTGGATTTGTGAACAATTCGCCAGATTGATGCCGCAAATACCGCGCGGATTGACCGCAGAAGGCGACGACACAAAATATGATAGTCACACGACTGCCATGAAGCAGTTCGATCTTCATTTCGTCTCATATGGGATCAATGACCTGCCCAATCGCTTTGTCGCTGAAACCCGCGCGAAGGGCCTGCCAGTGATCACCTGGACAGTACGCACACCGGAGCAAATCGACTTGTCTTTGAAACACGCAGACCAGATGACATTTGAGGGCTTTGATCCACGCACCATCGTGAGGTCAGGTGACTGAACCGATTGCAAAACAGCAAGAAGTAGTCATCCGGGTTGTCGACTCCGTCGCCGAAGTCGACAGATCGGCGTGGAATGCTGTTGCAAATCCGTCAAAACCATCCGCCTCAACAGCCGACTTCCCCTACAATCCCTTCCTGTCGCACGAATTCTTTCACGCTCTTGAGGCTTCCGGCTCTGCGGTTCGCAGAACCGGCTGGCTGGGACAGCACCTCGTCATGGAAAGTTCCGATGGGGAAATTCTCGGTATTCTCCCAGCATTCCTGAAGAGCCACAGTCAGGGCGAATATGTTTTCGATCACGCCTGGGCAGACGCTTTTGAGCGCGCCGGTGGAGACTATTATCCCAAACTGCAATGTGCAGTCCCGTTTACCCCGGCTTCGGGCAGACGGATTCTCGTTGGGCACGGCAAGGACGCCGCAAACCGGCGTCTGATGCTTGCCGGCGGTTTGCAGGAAGTTTGTTCACGCCTCGGCGTATCCTCTGCCCATATCACATTCATGCAGGAAGACGAGTGGACCGTACTGGGGAAGGAACGGTTTTTGCAGCGCAACGATCAACAGTTTCACTGGCTTAACAACGCCTACAAAGACTTCGATCAGTTTCTTGATGTTCTGTCTTCGCGCAAGCGCAAGAACATTCGAAAAGAACGCCTTAATGCGCTTAAGGGCGCCGACGGCAATGGCGGGATTTCCATCGAATGGCTAACCGGCGATCAGCTGACCGATGAGATTTGGGATACGTTCTACCAGTTCTATATGGATACGGGATCGCGAAAATGGGGACAGCCATATCTGACGCGCGAGTTTTACACCCGGATCGGCCAGACCATGGCAGAAGACGTCGTGCTGATCATGGCGAAGCGTGGCGGGCGATATATAGCCGGTGCAATAAACTTTGTGGGATCGCACACACTCTTTGGCAGGCACTGGGGGTGCGTTGAAGACCACCCGTTTCTGCATTTTGAAATCTGCTACTATCAAGCCATTGAATACGCCATCAAGCATGGGCTGGACCGCGTAGAGGCTGGAGCACAGGGCGGACATAAGCTCGCCCGGGGATACATGCCCCAGCTCACCTATTCAGCCCACTTCATCACCAATCCGAGCTTCAGAAACGCCGTTGAAGACTATCTCGAACATGAACGACAGGCGGTTGAACGCGAGACCGAAGCCATAGCGCGTCACGGACCGTTCAGGAAAGACAATGAAGGGAACCTTGTGTGAGCAATTCAGAATACGACACCAACAATATTTTCGCCAAAATTTTGCGCGGCGAAATTCCCGCACACAAGATTTATGAGGACGACGAAACGCTCGCGTTTATGGACATCATGCCCAGGGGGGAAGGCCATTGCCTTGTTATACCCAAGTCCCCGGCCCGCAACATATTTGACATGGAGCCCGATTCACTAATCGCCGTCACGAAAGTGGTACAGCGCGTTTCAAAAGCGGTTATGGCGGCCTTCAACGCCGACGGAGTAACCATACAACAGCTAAACGAAGCGGCCAGCGGTCAGGAGGTGTTTCACTACCACTGCCACATCATCCCGCGCCACGACGGAGTGAAGGTGGGTCCGCCCGGGATTATGGGGGACGGCGAACAAATAGCTGCAAATGCGGAGCGCATCCGCGCGGCCTTGATTAGCTAACCCGCGACTTCGCCCGCCCGCTCCAAATCGCTCGTCAGGAATGGCGGCTTGTCTGTGTTGCGATACATCGAGTCCACGGTTCGCTTCGCGATCCACAAACCAGCAAGAAACCACAGAAATCCGATGGGAAGGTCGATCAGATGATGCCCCCCGTGAACCAGGGCACTTGGCAGGATCAGAATGTTCACGATGAGGAAAATCGGGAAAAGCCACTTCACGCCCCGCATTGCATAGATTGCCTGAAAGGCCAGCACGGCATGAAAAGACGGCACGGCGATAAGGCCCTTAACGTTTTCTGGTGAGATGTAGTCGGGACCATTGGTAGCCAGACGCAAGAGTTCGCGACCATAATCATCTGCAACGACAGGATTCAGCGACCGAACGACTTCAGGAGGCAGAGAAAACATTGCCGAAGGACCATGACTCGGGAACATGCCCCAGAACACGACACCGGTTACAGATGTGATTACGACGCTCAAAAGAAAAACGTGCAATTGCCGCACACGGCCGGTCAGTCCCAGAATCACAACCAAAACAGCCAGTTGCGGCACTGTCGACATGTAGACCAGTTTGAGAACCAGCGAAGCCGTCGGCTGCTGCACCGACCACGCCATGACATCCGGCCAATGGTATCCGTAAAGTCCGTCAATCCAAACAAGCCAGGGGTCGATTGAAGGCCGGGTGATCGGCATGAGGAGATAGTTGAAAACAACCATGAAGGCGGAGAACACAGCGAACAGGCCTGTACATGTCAGCGCCACACCAATCCGCTCGCTTCGGCCCGAAATCCGATAAAACTGACCGCCGGCGATGCAGACCAGCGCAATGGCACCAATGGATCCATAAGCGGCCCAGTCGAATCCGATGCCGCGCCACACAACCTGAGCAATACTCAACCCAACGAGACAGGTCGTAATCAGCAGTACAAACCGCTCAGGCTCCCAAAGGTCGAGCTCGATCTTTCGCGTCAGTTGATTCATGGTGGTGCCGGTCTTCCGCTTCAAATGCTGCTGGATTCTGCAGCAATGGCCTTAAAATTTTGCGAAAAGACTCATCCCGGACAAAAGCACCGTTTCTGCGACAATCACCCCTACAATGATGCGACGGCCGAATCCCAGAAATGAGATAAATCCAACGGCGACGGCGCCCAATCGAAGCCAGAGCGGGGCTGCGGCCAACGCGCCGCTTGGAAAAAACACAAACTGGGCGATAACGGCAGCAACGAGCGAGCTCGCGACAAAGCGTACCAGAACCAGCCATTCAGAACTCTCATCAAGCCGCCCGACCACAACCACCCCGATCCAGCGCCACATGTTGGTCGGCACAACTCCGGCCAGGGTGATAAAGACAAATGGCCACCACCAGGCCTGAAAACTGTCGTAAAACACTAGCGTTTCCCACTCTGGCTGAAAAACATGCGATGGATTCCGTAGGCCAGAATTCCGCCGGCTATGCCACCTGCAAGAATATTCGCCTCCGGCAGAATCATTGCCATCGCCGGACCCAGGGCAAAGCCAAGTCCCAAAGCAATATGCTCTGCCCGATACCGGGAAGAATTCCAAAGAGAGGTGGCGAAATAGATCGGCGTGATAAAGTAGAGACCGGCCATGACAATGGGTGGAAATGAGGCTGCCGCCTCGTAAACAAGCGTGGCAGCAAGTGTCGAGGACATAACAAGCATGACACCGAAGCCCACAAAATAAGGCAATCGACCGGCGCGGGGAATGTCGGGAGCGCGCTGCAACACATGGACCCAGGCGGTAATTGCGACCAGATGTGAAACAGCCAGAAGATGCCACGTCTTTGAGCGAGGAAGCCTGATATCCGGAACCAAAGCCATCGTCATAGGCATCATACGAACCGAAGCAAGGATCACTGCGGGTGCCAGAGTCACCAGCGAAGCACCTGCGCCGATCCCGGCGATGACAAGGAGATGCGACGGGAGTGCCCAGATTGCCGGCACCATGTAAATCATTTCCCAGACAGAAACACCTGATTCACGGGCAAGTCCGCCAAAGCCGATGAATCCCGATACCAGGATCAGTGCCGGGAGTGACAGAATCTGTCTCATACCCGTTCGAAACCAGGACCAGTCATAGACCGACCCACCGAATTCTGGACTCTCGACTTTTAATGGGTTTGCGTTGTCGGTCATGAAGCGCAGCGCTGAATGAGATACGCTTTGTTGTGCGCCTCCATCGACGCAGGGTCAAACCCATGGCTGCGAAATCTTACTGGCTGGCCAACCCGACCCGGCGAAATTTGCCGTCGACCATCTTTAATCCGTCCGAATGAAAGAACACCTCTTGTGTATCTGTCAGGAATCCACCCGATATGACTTTGCGTCGTTTGGTGGGTGTCGCGCGGAGATAGGAGGCAACTGTTTTTCCTGTGACCCGGCCGGAGCAGGTTTGCTCTCTGGCCTGCTGTACCGCATCCAGGACCATTTGGGCAGAATCATAGGCGTAGTAGGCCGAAATATCGTAGTCCAATCCGGGGTTGTCATCCTCAAAAATTTGCCTGAGCTTCGCGCTGTTGGATAGATTGCTGGCCTCCGACACGATGCCGGTCACCACATGTATTTTGTCCGGGAACGGATAGTTCGGCTTTTCGAGCTCCTCCGTGATGACCCCCATCAGGAAGATGTCGTTCTCGAGGCCCCTTGCCTGCATTTCGCCGATCATGAACTTGATGTTCGACGTATACCCGAAGATCAAAACAGCCCGGCCATCATTCTGTACCTGATCGATAGCGGCCAGCTGACTTGCCTTGTCACCGCGGGTAAACCGCAAGGTTCTCGCTTGTCCCAGATGGCGCTTTGCTGCCGTCGCCTGTGACGCCCCGTAAATCTCCGGTTCATCGGCCCCCGTCTTGGGAGGCGCCCATTCATGCAGGATATAGGGATTGTTGTGCAGGTTTTTGGCGCGCAGCCAGTCTACCAGGGACCGTGCCCTCGTGCTGTCCGACATTCCAACGCGGAAAAAGAAGTCGCGCTCGCCGGGAACCGTCAGATACGAAGCCGAGGCCAGTGAGCTGACAACAGGTATGCTGCGGGCGTTGCCCCACCGTTTTGCGTCATAGGCAAGTCTCGACTGCATTGGACCAATGACTGCAACCGGGGGACTCGCCTCGAACTCCCTGAGGACAAAACCGAGCTCAGTCAGATCGCCCTTCGAATCGCGGATATCGAACTCAATATTGAAAGGATAGTTTGCCCGGTTGTCGCGGAGAAACCGAAGCATGCCCCAGCGCTGTCGCTGACCAAATGACTTCTCGAACGGCATAATGCCGCCAACCGTGATTGTCTGATCTTCGGGGGCCTGAAAAAACGGAAGTGCACATAGAACATTTGACCGGCTGATTTGATTGCCTTCCGAGATATATTGAAAAGCTCCTATCAATGCGGGCAACCCGAGAAGGACCGCCAGGATGGAAAGAGCAATTGTCAGGCCTCTCCGTTGGCCACTTCTCGTCGGGGACGCACGGTGTGAACCCGCGCCGACGGTTGCGGAAGGTCTCTCCCCACTTGCCTGCGGTGGGATCGCAAGGCTGGGAGAACCAACAGCCGGTTGAGTATCGTCAATTTCGAGTTCCGTCGGCTCGCCCGTCGGCGCTTGTTGGGCCTGCTGTATTTCCCGAAACAACGTCTGCGTTTCAACCGAAGGAGAAATATCGAGTTCCTTGGCCAGGACGGTTTGACATCTCTTATATTGTCGCAAGGCCTCAGCACGGCGGCCGTTTTCGAAATGGGCCCGCATAAGATCGCGGTGAGCCCGCTCGTTGGTCTCGTCAATGGCAAGAAGCTGTCTTGCGGTTTCAGTCACGGAAATGCTGTCGTCGCCGTCATCCGCCATTTCCAGAAGCCGGATAAGTGATTGGATTGCCAAATCCTCCAACCGTCGCCGCTCAGATGACAGCCAATCTTCAAACGGTTGAGCACGCACATAAAAGCCTTGAGCAAACTCTCCAGAGTACAGCTCCGCAGCCTTTTTCAACCCTTCTTTTTCTTCGGAGTGGACAGCTGCTGCGAACTCGGCAAGATCGATTGAAGCGTCCTGATCCACAAATCTCAGGCTTTCTTTGGACGTTTCGATGGGATCCCAACCAGATCCGCCCAGTATCTTTCTCAAGCTTGCAAGTTCCTGGCGCAGACTGGCCCGTGCCTGTTCTTCGCCGCTGCGGTCCCACAGCAAATGGGCAGCTTCCTCACGCGAAACACTGCGTCCCGAATTGGCAATCAGGTATATCAGCAATGCCTGAGATTTACGGGTCTGCAGCGAGATGCGCTCACCATCCTGGCGGGCAAACGTCGTTGCGCCGAGCAAATTCACCGCCATTGCGACCATTTTCGAAACCCTCACACGTTCGAAAAGGAGAAAATTGGCTGCATCTGCGTCCAACCCGTGCAAAACTCAGCCACCACACTCCTTAGCCCAATCACGGAAATTTTGCACATTATTTACGCTGGATAATCGGCGGCGGCAGTTCATTTGGGGCAAGGTTGAAAGACGCGAAGGCAAATACGCGCAGAGAAAATCCGTATAAGCTCTTGATAAAAAATAATTTTTGCTACTGAATCGATAGACACCTCCCACATCAGGAGCTGCGCGGGCCAAGCTCATCACAAAAAATTTTTTCCGGGGTCTTCAGTCCTGAATCATCACTCAGACCGTGCGCCTTGCGTAAAATGAGCACATCAATACATTTTTTGCGGCGGTTATGCGGAAAACTTGCGCCCGGTTTACGAGTGGCGTGTGTAATGAGGACGTTGTTGATTTGGAGGGATGTCAAACCCGCAACTTATGACTTGCACAAGCCGGCCGAGGGTCCGGCTCTCCGGAGGGAGAGAAATGTCGGGAAACATCAATCCTAAAGAAATATCGGACACTGGTGATCGCAAGGACGGCCAGCATTCGAAACCAAATCTGGGCGTCGACGTGCTCAAAGCTCTGTTGAACTCGATCGCACCGGAGATGAAAATGCAGAGGCCCGGCCCCTGCCAGAACTATCCTTATTGAGAGGGATGCCCCTGCCTCTCGATCGCTTTGACGAAGGTTCGTCGCGCCGCTGTCGGCACATGAACAATAATTGTTGAAGTGAAATAGCGGCCACCAGATTAATGAGGATCTGGTGGCCGTTTTGATTCCGAACTAACTCTTTAACGGAACTTTGGGAACTGCGGTGCCGCCGTTGCGCTTAGGTGGAGCTTTGGGTGCCGGCTTCGACTTTGCCTTTGCCTTCGGCACCGGCTTTTTTGCAGCCGCCCCTTTTGCAGGCCGCTTCTTTCCGGGCACAGCTTCTTTCTTTGGCTTCACAAGAGCATCCTGAACGGCCTCCAGTTTCAGACCGTCTTCGCCATCTTTGCTCTTCGCAACGGACACCTTCACAGTGCCGCCTTTCTTCAGTTTGCCAAACAGAACTTCGTCAGCCAGCGGCTTTTTGATGTATTCTTGAATAACGCGCGACAATGGCCGCGCGCCCATACGATCATCATAGCCTTTTTTTGCAATCCAGCTCATCGCTTCCTTACTCAGGTCAAAAGTCACCCCGCGCTCGGAAAGCTGTGCTTCCAACTGCATGACAAATTTCTGCACCACCTGATCGATGACTGCCGGCTTCAGACCAGCAAACGGTATGATGGCGTCAAGCCGGTTGCGGAACTCGGGTGCGAACAGACGGTTGATGGCTTCTTCATCATCACCCGTGCGTTTCGACGATCCGAACCCAATGGCCGACTTGGCCGCTTCCGATGCGCCGGCATTGGTGGTCATCACCAAAATAACGTTGCGGAAATCAACCTTCTTGCCGTTGTGGTCAGTCAGCGCTCCGTTGTCCATCACCTGCAACAGAATATTGAAGAGATCCGGGTGAGCCTTCTCGATTTCGTCTAAAAGGATCACACAATGCGGGTGCTGGTCCACCCCATCGGTCAGCATACCGCCCTGGTCGAAACCCACATAGCCAGGGGGCGCGCCGATCAGGCGCGATACAGTGTGCCGTTCCATATATTCCGACATGTCAAAGCGCAGCAATTCCACACCCATCACATCGGCCAACTGCTTCACGACTTCGGTCTTGCCGACCCCGGTTGGGCCTGAGAACAAGTAGGACCCGATGGGTTTGTTGGGCTCGCGCAATCCGGCACGAGCCAGTTTGATTGACGCAGACAGTGCCTCTATTGCCTTGTCCTGCCCATAGACCATGCGCTTCAGCTGCTCGTTAAGGTTTTTCAGGACTTCTGCATCGTCCTTCGAGACGGTCTTGGCAGGAATGCGCGCCATTGTGGCGACTGTCGCTTCGATCTCAGCAACGCCGATCGTCTTCTTGCGTTTGTCGGCCGCGACCAACATTTGGCTGGCGCCCGTTTCATCTACGACATCAATCGCCTTGTCCGGCAATTTCCGGTCATTGATGTAGCGCGATGAAAGCTCAACAGCGGTTACGATGGCGTCGTCGGAATACTTGACCTTGTGGAAGTCCTCAAAATAGGGTTTCAGCCCCCGCATGATCTCAATGGCATCGGTGATGTTAGGCTCATTGACGTCGATTTTCTGAAACCGCCGGACCAACGCACGGTCCTTTTCAAAAAATTGCCGATACTCCTTGTAAGTGGTTGAGCCGATGCAGCGGATTGCACCACCCGAGAGAGCCGGTTTCAGCAGGTTGGAGGCATCCATGGCACCGCCAGATGTGGCACCAGCCCCTATCACGGTATGAATTTCATCGATGAACATGATGGCACCGGGTGTTTCTTCGATTTCCTTGACCACCTGCTTCAGCCGTTCCTCGAAATCACCGCGATAGCGTGTGCCGGCAAGCAGCGTGCCCATATCCAGCGAGTAGATCGTCGATTCCGCCAGAACTTCCGGGACGTCCTTTTCAACAATGCGCTTTGCAAGGCCTTCTGCAATGGCAGTCTTGCCAACGCCGGGGTCGCCGACGAAAAGCGGGTTGTTTTTCGACCGACGGCACAGAACCTGGATTGTCCGGTTAACCTCCAGTTCGCGGCCGATCAACGGATCGATTTTTCCGTCAGCCGCCTTCTGATTGAGATTGATACAATAGGCTGCGAGAGCCTCACCCTTTTGCGGGCCACCCTCTGCACCGTCGCCGGTGTCCGTGTGTATGCCTTCAACAGAGCGCTGCTCAGAAGCCCCTGGTCGCTTGGCAATACCATGCGAAATATAGTTGACCGCGTCATAGCGGGTCATGTCCTGCTCCTGCAGAAAATACGCCGCGTGGCTTTCGCGCTCGGCAAAAATGGCTACGAGCACATTCGCTCCCGTGACTTCTTCACGGCCGGAAGACTGAACATGGATAACAGCTCGCTGAATTACACGCTGGAACCCGTCGGTCGGCTTTGAGTCTTCAAAACTATCGCTTTCAAGATTGCCCAGTTCGGTATCGATGTAATTGAACAGATCGTCTCGCAACTTGCTGGTGCTTACATTGCAAGCGCGGAGCACTGCCACCGCATCTTCGTCTTCGACAAGCGCAAGCAAGAGATGCTCAAGGGTCGCATATTCCTGGCTGCGCTCGTTGGCGTATGTCAGCGCCTTGTGAAGCGCCCGTTCAAGACTTTCAGTAAAGGTTGGCAAATGCTTCTTCCTTTGTACGGACGGGAGTCATGTCCCATCGTCCCTGACTATTTTTTTTCCATCACGCACTGCAATGGGTGTTGATTCTTTTTCGCGTAGTCCATCACCTGAGTGACTTTCGTTTCGGCGACCTCATAGGTGTAGACGCCACATTCACCGACACCGTTTTGATGGACATGCAGCATAACCTTGGTCGCCTGCTCCAGGTTCATCTGAAAAAAGCGTGCCAGAACTTCGACCACAAACTCCATCGGCGTAAAATCGTCATTCAACAGCAACACCCTGTAAAGGCTTGGCTTTTTCAGCTTCGGCTTGGTCCTGGTAATGACCGTGGTGCCGTCACCCGGTTTGCCATCACCATCGAAATCGTCGTCGTTCTCCTGCATGATCGGCGCTGAAAATTTGTCGGCTATCATTAGAGTGCACTTGTCCCGGAAGTTTACAGAACCGGCGGCCCAATCGCCCCCGTCAGCAGCCCATATAGGGTTCTCATTCCGAAGTTTAAGCCCTCTTGAGAGACTAACTCAACCGCCCAGCCCTTCAATTTTCCGGGCGCGAAAACGTGCCGCAGTCTGCGCGTTTACCTTCATGCATGAATTCTTGCATTTTTTTGCAATGGCTTAAGCCTTTAGCAACCACGACAATTTACTTTCGGTACTCGAGTTTTTCATAAAGCCCACTGCGTTTCGGCGGGCTGACACATTGAGGATATGTCGTGCGTACCGTCACCGGATCGACCTCCATGCAGTCCATGCGGACTGCGTTTTCAATCGTATTGTCCATCGCTGTAGCCTTGACGCTCGTGCTTGTCCTTATGGGCGATGCAGATGCGAAAAAACGCAAGAAGCGCGGAAATCCAAAATACGCGGCCTATGTAATTGACGCCAAGACCGGCAAAGTTTTGCACTCGCGCAATGCTAACGCACGCCGCTATCCGGCGTCGCTGACCAAGATGATGACCGTGTACCTCATGTTTGAGGAGTTGAAATCGGGACGTCTCAAGCTTTCGGACCGGGTCGTCATGACAAAAGCAGGTGCGAGACGAGTCCCCTCAAAACTGGGCATCCGTGCCGGACAGTCGATATCGGTAGAGCAGGCAATCTATTCGCTGGTTACGAAATCGGCAAACGATGTAGCAACAGCAGTGGCGGACAAATTGTCGGGTAACGAAGTAGCATTTGCCCGGCGCATGACCCACAAGGCTCGTCAATTGGGTATGCGGCGCACGACTTTCAAAAATGCCAACGGCCTGACCGAACGTGGTCAGGTCACGACCGCGGCAGACATGGCCAAACTGGGCCTTGCCTTGCGCGAGCATTTCCCACGTCGCTACAAGTATTTTCAAACCCGGGTGTTCAAATTTGGTCGCAAGAAGATGCGCAACCACAATCGCCTGCTGGGTAAAGTGCGCGGCGTCGACGGCATAAAAACCGGCTACACGAGTGCTTCGGGTTTCAACCTCGTGTCCTCTGTTTCAACCGGTGGTCGTCGAATTGTAGCCGTCGTGATGGGTGGACGCTCAGGCCGTTCCCGCAACGCGCAAATGCACAAGCTTATTCGTACTTACCTTCCCAAGGCGTCGCGCGGCTCTTCAAGGCGCTTGATCGCGCGTGCAACGTCGTCAGCCCCCGCTGCCGTGCGCGTTGCCAGTGCGTCTCCTGCTCTGCCCCGCGTGTTGACCACGCCGACATGGCCGAACCGGGCAAATGACAAGATTGCTGAACGCATCGGAGACGCCCACGCTGGCAGCACACCATCAGAGCGTGAGATTGCATCAATCAAGACGTCCGTTTCTGCAAGTCTGGCCAGTGCAACTGCTGCAACACCGGCATTGCGTGCCGTGTCGCAAGACCGCTCCCAAACGCTGGATTCATTTACAACGGCCTCAGTCGACCAAAAAAGGAAGCCCGTAAAGAAGGCTGCGCCAAAGGGCTGGCAGATCCAGATTGGTGCAGGACGCAACAAGAGCAAGGCGATGGCAATGCTCAAAAAGGCGCGCAAGCGCGGTGGCCGGGCGCTTGCCGGAACGCAAATAAATCTGTCCCGCTCGATTGCCAGGGGTAAGCAGTTCTACCGTGCGCGTTTCGTTGGTTTTTCATCGAAACGGAATGCCAAGCGAGCCTGCAGGGCACTCAAACGCAAGCGGTTTGACTGCTTCGCGATCAACAGTTGAACCAGTGATTCTCCCGGGACGGGGAACCATAAAAACAAATTTCCGACTTGTTACGTGTAGGGGAATTAAGAATGGCTTCGCAGAAGAACATCCTTAGCTTCATTGATTTTAGCAGCAAGAAACGTGGAGCCTCCGCTGTCGGGATGCATCCCTTTCATCAACCGTCGATGGGCCTTTCTGATTTCGGCGACGCCCGCTCCCGGCGCAAGCCCCAGCACCTCATAGGCCTCCTTTTCGCCCATGGGTCCCGTTCGCGCAGGGCCTCTCTCCCCCGAACCGGCATCGCCCTCAGCGTCTTCACGCCATCCGGCAAATCTGCGGTCAAGATACGCGTCTAGTAGCGCGCGTGACTCATCGTCGTCGATGATCTCACGTCTCAGCTCCATTACATGTTCCCGCATCATCAGGTTCAATTCAGATCCCTGGTGGCTGCCAGCCAGAACAATACCGTTCATCTCACCCGTATCGTGATCGAGCTCCATTTCCAGCGCTGCAGAACGGACGCTGGACTTATGGGATCTGCCTGTTGATTTGGGACCAAAGGTTCCAACACCCCGCATGCGACGGAGTAAACCCACGCCTGTCAATACGGCCGCAGCGCCAAGGCCAATACGTCCGAAAAACATCAACAGCGCGCCCACGAGAAACAGGATTGCCGGACCAGCAGTCCGGATCAGGCGCGCCTGAATGCCGGCAGGAACCAGCACAAACAAAGCCAGAATCAGCGCTGCAAAAAACAGAAGTATTGGAATGAAGCTCACTGCAATTGCTCCAGCAGCAATCGATCCTCGGATGTTCCGCTGTTTTCAAGTGCGCTTCGTCCGCCTGCAACGAACCGTGCCACTGCCTTCAGCAGATCGGCCAGTCGGGCTGCTGATCCGGGACCAAACCGCATAAATGCGCCGCCCGACAGACGTGCAATCTCTCGAAACGCACTTTCAGTTGCACCATCATGCCCTTCCTGGAACATAAAGACGGGCACCTTTAGCAGGCCAAGTTCACCGGCTTTGCTACAGAGCAAATCGACATTCTCCTCCATGGCGTCACCTACAAAAACCATAGCATTGACGCGGTTTCTTCCCGGCTCGACCGGGCACGGTTTGCCGGCCTCTTTGCGCGCATGCGCCAAAACCTTGCCAATCTGAGTCTGCCCACCGCGGCACTGAATGCCGGTCATCAGGTCGCGAAGTCCGCCGGCTTCGCCAACCCAGCGGGATGCCCGGCACTCTCCGTGACCACGGAAGTAAACCAGTTGCACATCAAGGCCACCTGATCCGCCGACGGCGTCAAACATTTCAGCCTGAATTTTTTGCGCCTGATCCCAGGTCTGTTGACGGCTCATGGTCGCGTCCAACGCGAATATCAGGCCACCACGCTGACCTGAGCGCTCCTTTAGTGTCGATGCCTTGCTCAGAAAATTAGAAATATCGGAAGCGGTCGACAAATCGCCGCTTTCCCGGTTCTCTGCCGGGACGCCTTGTTTGGCGGATCTGATTGGTGTCTTGGCCATGGTCTATATTTGGGCGCCTGTTGGCGATACGCAAGCGGGAACACACAACTCGTCAATGATGGTGCAGTTCGTTACCTGAATATAGCTCGCGGGATTTGGAAAGCCACGTTCCCCTGGAAAGCGCCAGTTTGCGACTCTGTGCATCGATCGGCAGACGTAACATCCTGATCAGTTTGTTGACTTCGTCGCGGGCCGCCAGATGCGAGCGCGTTGTCCGACCTTCCAGCCCCACAACGTCAAATTCATCCAGCGCTGTCAGACCTTTGGGGAAGTATTCGCGAAAAATCATTCTCTCACCAATCCCGTCAGCAATGCGGAAACCCAACTGCATCGATAATTGTTTGACACAAGCAAGCAAACTCATGGAGTTGCGCGAAGCCAGGGGTGAGACGCGGTTGCGTACGACCACCCAGTCGATCAGGCCATCGTGGTCCTCCCGGCGCTGACGCCGGGCGTCCCGCACCATTGAAGCATAGTGGCTGAAGCCCTCAATTTCATAATTTTCGGGATCGACCTGACCGAGCACATCGAAATCGACAAATGAATCATTGAGTGGAGTGACAAGGGTGTCTGCCATGGAGTGAGCCAACCGCATGAGATAGGAATCGGATCCAGGCGTATCGATCACCACAAAATCGTGATCCCGTTCTAATTCATCTACCACACGTACAAATGCGGCAAAGTCCTGAAAATTGGTTTCGATGGTGGAGTCGAGTTCACGCGTGACGAAGTCATATCGGGTAGGAAGTTCAAGAGAGACACCACACTTTCGAGCCCAGGCAGCCCGGTTGGCGATGTGACGGTCGAGCGACTTCTGCCGCATATCCAGATCAATTGTAGCAACCGAAAAACCCGCTTTCAGCAAGGCAACTACGATGTGAATGGCCGTTGTGGTCTTGCCGGACCCGCCCTTCTCGTTACCGCAAACGACGACATGACCGCTTTCCGATACACATTCAGCATCGAACGGTTTGCCATCACCCTGTCTGTCCGCCATGACGTTACTTTGTGTTCGGTGAAGTCCCTTGCCGATTATTGAAACACAATATTAAGCATAATTGCCAGAACATATGACCTTTGGTTAACAAGCCGGCGATCAAAGCAATCCAAGCTCTGCCAGGTCCGCTCGCAGTTTGGGCGGAACGGAAAGCTCTCCCTGGGCAAGGTCGGGAGGCGCGTCCTGCGGTTTTAGATATCGCCAGCCCTGGAAGGCGCGGCGTGGCTGCCACTGCGTGGGGACGATATCATCACCCAGAACCAGGTGGCACCGACGGATGCCATCCGTGTCGACAAATGGCTCGATCGACTGGAGCTTTTGGCGGGCCTGAATGTTGCCTTTGATCACCCAGTAGAGCGAGCCTCCATCGAGCAGCTCGTCTGAAGCCCTGGGCACCATTCGGGTGGTATGGAACAGACGCGGTTCAACGCCAGAGGCGCGCATCTGCGCCAGTCGCTGGCTGGCCCAGTTCTGCTGATCCTCGAGACTTTCTGCGCCGACGCACAGCTTCACCAAATTTAAGCTCATAGACACGGTTTAGACCGGTTGAACGATCGAGGAAATGCCACTTGATGATCTTCCACAGCCACGCCGGCTGGTCGTCAGCCGGACAGACTGGCTGATCAGATGCCGCCTGTCGGATTAAGCCGGAGGGCCAGATGGCCGTCCTCAACCTGCTCACCAACTGCAACCGTCAGTGCGTCCACCTTCCCGTCATGCGGTGCCAGCACTGCGTGCTCCATTTTCATCGCTTCGACGGCGAACAATATGTCGCCCTTTTCAACCGCATCACCATCTGCGACGGTCACCGAAATGATTTTTCCGTGCATCGGAACACGAACCGCGCCGTCAGAACCCTGCTCGCCGTCCTCTGTAAGCTCGAACTGATGAGGCGTGAAGACGCTTTGACGGCCTTCGCAAACCACATAAACACCTTCGCCATCGGGAAAGACCGAGACGTTCTGGGCCGGCGCTATCCAGACATCGTCATCCGATCTGACCAAAATCTTGCCTGAGTCAAAACGAACACGGGCAACCTGGTGCTCGCCGTTGAGACGATAGTGCTGATCCACTTCCCGGTGGCCAAGGAGTTGGAAGGAATCGCAGACCTCCCACGGCGAGCCGACAGATCCATTACGAGATGCACATTCCTCGGCGAGACGCATCTGAAGATTAGCCACAAGACCGGCTATGCCTGTCGCCAGTATCGCTTCGTCAGGCGCAGTGGAGACAGTCAATTCTTCAAGCTTTTTGTCGATAAGCCCGGTATCGAATGTCCCGGCGCGAAAATCTGCATCCGCACTTAACTTCGCCAGAAAGGCGAGATTGGTCGCTGGACCGGCGATCTGCGCCGTCCGCAATCTCTGTTCAAGTGTCTCCAGGGCCTCCTCGCGGGTAGCTGCGTGGACGATCAGCTTTGCAATCATCGGGTCGTAAAAAGGTGTGATTGCATCGCCTTTTTCTACACCCGCGTCGATCCGCACGCCGTTTCCAGAGCGCCCCAGATCCAATGCGATAAGCCTGCCGGTCGAGGGCAAAAAACCAGCATCGGGGTCTTCGGCATAGATCCGCGCTTCAACCGCGTGTCCTGAAATGGTGAGATCCTGTTGCGACAAAGGCAACTGCTCACCCCGTGCCACGCGAATTTGCCATTCCACCAGATCGGTTCCCGATATGGCTTCTGTCACGGGGTGTTCAACCTGAAGACGGGTATTCATCTCCATGAAATAAAAACCGTCTTCGTTCAACGAACCGGAGCCATCGACGATGAATTCGACCGTCCCTGCCCCCTGATAGCCAACAGCCTTGGCGGCGGAACATGCCGCCTCTCCCATTGCGGCGCGCAACGATTCTGTCATGCCTGGTGCGGGCGCTTCCTCAATCACCTTTTGATGTCGACGCTGCAGCGAACAGTCGCGCTCAAACAGGTGTACCACGTTGTCATGACTATCCGCGAAGACCTGAATCTCGATATGACGCGGATTTTGTACGAATTTTTCAATGAGCACGCGGTCATTGCCAAACGCAGACATTGCTTCACGTTTGGCGGCTTCAAGGGCGGCGTCGAACTCAATCGCTTTCATGACCTTGCGCATGCCTTTGCCGCCGCCGCCGGCAACCGCTTTGATCAGAACCGGATAACCGATTTCATAGGCCTTGCGCTTCAGGAACGTCGGGTCCTGATTGGATCCATGAAAACCGGGAACCACAGGCACGCCGGCTGCTGCCATGATTTCCTTGGCCTTATCCTTCAACCCCATGGCTCGGATGGCCGTCGGCGGTGGGCCAACGAAGATCATGCCGGCATCCATCGTCAATTGCGCAAAGTCTGCATTTTCGGACAGAAATCCATATCCAGGATGGACGGCATCAGCACCAGCTTCCTTTGCAATCTTTAGAATGCGGCCGGTGCGAAGATAACTGTCAGCAGCTGCGGCCGGACCCAGAAGATAGGCTTGATCTGCGAGGCGCACGTGAAGCGCGGCTTCATCAGCTTCAGAATAGACTGCAATCGTTCGAATGCCCATCTGACGCGCAGAGCGCATGATTCTGCAGGCAATTTCGCCGCGGTTGGCGATAAGAAGCGATCTAATCATCGGCAACTCTTAACGCGGGTTAGAAATGGATGCCACAGCGTTTTGCGTCTCCGTGAGAAAATCGGGCCTAACCAGCTGCACCGCTGGGTTACGCAGCTCACTTCTGCTTCACGATATCGGTCGACCCGCAGCCGGCTGACATTTGGTAGAAATGATGCTCGGTTCCAGCAGCGCGCCCTATCCGCCCAGCCATTTTAGCTCCCAGGCCATGTTTTCGAGCGCCGAGCTTTCATTGGCACCAAATTCGGGCGTCAGGAACACCGTCCCACGCTCCAGCATTGGATTTAAGAACAATGATTTGCGACCCTGAATGTAGGCTTCGCGCGGGAACACGGACGTATACTCGGCCATCACCGCCTCTGCATAGGCCTGATATAGATCTCGCTCGGCTGCCAGGATGCTCATGTCCATATCTACAAAGAGATTGGTCTCAAAGTCCGGCGTGGCCGTGTGTTCTGCGGTTGCCTTAACCAGGTCAACAACGCGCTCAATGCCGGATTCGTCAAAGGACAACTGCAAAAGAGCTGTCCGGGCCAGTTCGGCACTCCGGACCTCGTTGTCGCTTGCCATGACGTCATAAATCACGTCGTGAAAGTAAATCGCCGCGATAACATCGTTGGTGTTTCCAAATTTGCCCGCCAGCCCGTCCAGCTTCGTCAGCAGGTCCAGGATGTGAGCCTTGCTATGGTAGTGTCGGTTGGGACCGCTGTATGCGGCACTCAGCTCGGCCAGCCAGTGCTCGCTGGGACCGTCGTTAAATCCACAGCTGCGGGCCCACAAACGCCATCTGTCGGCAAATGCATCGCGGTCAGTCATCAAATCGCCACCTGGCCGGTAATGTCATCGGTTCAACACTCAACCACGTTGACGGCGAGCCCGCCCTGGCTGGTCTCCTTGTACTTTTCGCTCATGTCGTGGCCGGTCTGCCGCATAGTTTCTATGCACACATCCAGCGGCACAAAGTGGCGACCGTCGCCGTGCAAAGCCAGGGAAGCTGCGGTCACCGCCTTTACCGCGCCCAGCGCATTGCGCTCAATACAGGGAACCTGAACCAGGCCGCCAACCGGATCACAGGTCATTCCCAAATGGTGTTCCAGTGCAATTTCGGCGGCATTCTCCACCTGCTCAGGGGTCCCACCCATAACCGCGGCAAGGCCTGCCGCCGCCATCGCAGACGCTGATCCGACTTCGCCCTGACAACCCACTTCGGCGCCCGAGATAGAAGCGTTGTGTTTGATAATGCCGCCCACCGCGGAAGCTGTGAGCAGAAAGTCCTCGATATCTTTGGCCGTCACGGCAGGATGGAATCTGAGATGATAACTCAACACGGCAGGGATCACGCCGGCAGCACCATTGGTCGGCGCCGTCACCACCTTGCCACCCGCCGCGTTTTCCTCGTTGACTGCCATGGCATAAACCGACAACCAGTCATTGGCAGCCAGCGGGCTTTGCTCGTTGCTTTGCCACCTTTCTTCAAGTTTTTCAGCAATTGCCTTGGCACGGCGTTTTACCGCAAGCCCACCAGGGAGCTCTCCCTCTTGGGAAAGGCCCCGCTTAATACAGGCATCCATAGCTTTCCAGATTGCGCCAATGTCGTCACCCAGACGATGAGAACCGCGGGCAGTTTCTTCGTTGGCGCGCTTCATCTGTGCAATTGACAGCTTCGATTCATTTGCCATTGAAAGCATTTGCCCGGCGTTTTCGAACGGATAAGGAACCGAATGGGTCTCCTGGGGCAGAAGTCCGGCTTTCTGGCGTTCCATTTCGAGGGCATCAAGCACAAATCCCCCACCCACCGAGTAGACGACCTGGCGCAGCATGAGGTTACCCAGCTTGTCATAGGCTTCAAACCGCATACCGTTGGCATGTCCAGGCAGGGTTTCTTCGTAATCAAAAATCAGGTCCGTCTCCGGGTCGAAATTCCAGTTCGGAAATCCGTCTGCGGATATTTCCCGGTCCTGCAAACATTTTGCCACGAGACCGTCGACGCTGTCTGGGTCGAGACTGGCAGGTTCGCAGCCCATGAGCCCCAGCACGACGGCACGGTCGCTGCCATGTCCCTTGCCGGTAAAGGCCAGTGATCCGTGAAGCGATACCCTAATTCTGTCGACATCCGCATTGGCGGACCTCGGCCAGTCTCCATCCCGCAGTTCGAGCAGAAACTGGCGTGCGGCAACCATCGGTCCCATCGTGTGGGAGGAGGATGGGCCAATTCCAATCTTGAAGAGATCAAATACTGAAAGATACATGCGATTTGCCACTTGCTTTACCGGCGAACCTGGGCTGTCTGTCACGCCATTGCAGCCCGCCACGGCTTCGCAACGCCCTACCCTGCAACGTTTGCGACCCCGCTTCAATCAACTGTTCGGAGCACAAATGAAATTCCCGACACCGCTCATTCCGTGCATTCTGATACGTCGCTACAAGCGTTTTCTGGCGGATGTTCAGGTGATCGGAGGCGACGAAATTACGGTTCACTGCCCCAATCCCGGTGCAATGATGGGTTTGCAAGACGCCGGTATTGCCTGCTGGATATCAGACAGCGGCAACCCCAAACGCAAACTTCGCCACACGCTCGAATTGGTAGAGGCCCGCGCACCGGGAGGACACACGCTCGTCGGCGTCAACACGAATCTGCCGAACAAATTGGCAGAAGAGGCGATCCTCGCTGACCGAATCCCGGCGCTATCGGGTTATGAAACGCTCCGACGGGAAGTTCGTTATGGTGAGAATTCCCGGGTCGACATCCTCCTGGAATCAGCCGGGAAACCACCCTGCTATGTGGAAGTCAAAAATGTTCACCTCGTGCGCAAGGCCGGCCTTCACGAGTTCCCCGACTGCCGCACCGAACGAGGTGCAAAGCACCTGCGCGAACTGTCAAACCAAGTTGTGCAGGGTGCGCGCGCCGTCATGTTGTATGTCCTGCAGAGACAAGACGGAGACAAACTGTCTTTTGCTGCCGATCTCGATCCAGATTACGCCCTCGCCTTCCAAAACGCACAAGCTGCCGGGGTTGAAGCGATCGCCATTCGGTGCGACATTTCGATTGATGAAATCACAGCAAAAAAGCTAGTTCCCATCGTACCTTACGCAACCTTACCACAAGCGGACGAAGTGACTTGACCACATATCTTGAAGCAGCAGCAGCTCCGCTCAAAAACACTGGCCAGATAAAGCTTTACTCGAAAGAAGATTTTGAAGGGATGCGACGAGCCTGTCAGCTGACCGCCCGTTGCCTGGACGAAGTCGCCAGGATGATCGAGCCGGGGTTGCCGACCAAGGAGATAGACGACTTTGTTTTGCAATTCGGTCTCGATAACAACGCGGTGCCGGCTACGTTGAACTATCGCGGTTATCAGTATTCGAGCTGCATTTCACTCAATCACGTTGTTTGTCACGGATTTCCATCCGAAAAACCGCTGCGCAGCGGCGACATTCTCAATGTCGATATCACCTTCATAGTCGACGGCTGGTTTGGCGATTCCAGCCGCATGTATATTGCCGGGGAGCCTCGCCGTGCGGCCGAGCGACTGGTCGACCTCACCCATGATTGCCTGATGGCCGGCATTGAAGCGGCGCAGCCCGGCAATCGGCTCGGCGCCATCGGCGCGGCAATTCAGGAACTTGCGGAAGCCAACCGGTGCAGCGTTGTACGGGACTTCTGCGGCCATGGGGTCGGACGCCTGTTCCATGACGCACCAAACGTGTTGCACTACGGGCGGGCTGATGAGGGTCCGGAGCTTAAGCCCGGCATGATTTTCACCATTGAGCCGATGATCAATCTTGGCAAGCATCATGTGAAGGTTCTGAAAGACGGGTGGACTGCCGTCACCCGTGACCGTTCGCTGTCGGCACAATTTGAGCACTCGATCGGCATTACTGAAGAAGGTTGTGAGATCTTTACGCTCTCTCCAGCGGGGCTTCACAAGCCACCTTACTTGACCTGAGGCACAATTTGGCGGGGGCGCAAAACAAACATATCAAGTCAGCGATTAAGGGCGACGGTTTTGCCGAGCCGGACGAGCACCTGGGTCCCGCCGGAATTCCCCGTTACACGGGGCACCGCGACAGGCTGCGCGCGCGGTTCCGCAAGTCCGGGCCCGACGGGTTCGCGGAGTACGAGCTACTCGAACTTTTGCTGTACAGATTTGTTCCCCGCAGAGACACGAAACCCATTGCACGGGCACTTCTTGCGAAGTTTGGATCCCTGGCCGGCGTTCTGGGGGCCAAAGTGAACGATCTCGCAAAAGTCAGTGGCATGGGCGCCAGTTCAGCGCTCGACCTGAAGGTTGCAGCAGCTGTAAACGGACGCATTCTGAAACAACAGATGAGTGAGAAAACCATTCTGGGATCGGAGGCATCGGTAATCGATTACTGCACGGCGCTCATGGCCCACGAAACGGTAGAACAGTTTCGAATGTTGTTCCTCGACAAAAAGAACCGACTGATCGAAGACGAAGTTCAGCAGCAAGGCACCATCAACCACACCCCGGTCTATCCGCGTGAGGTTGTAAAGCGTGCGCTAGAACTTAACGCTACTGCGCTGGTTCTCGTACACAACCATCCATCAGGCGATCCATCGCCCTCGGTCGCTGACATTGAAATGACCCGCGTGATCATTGATGCCGCCCTGCCCTTGGGCATTATCGTGCATGACCATATCATCATCGCAAAAGACGGCCATGCAAGCATGAAGGGCATGAAGCTCATTTAACATGACCATGAACAGCTACATTCCAGCCAGAACCACGACAGCAGCAAAACACATAAGCCGGCTGCTGATTGCCTTGATTTTCGTTGCTTTCACAACACCAGTCTGGGCGGCTGATGTCATCGGGCTCTCTCTGCCTTTGAAGGGTCGTTTCGCACCGGTTGCAAGCCGACTGGAGTTCGGCGCCTATATGGCATTGGAGGACCTGAAAAAGGCCGGGCACGACATCGAATTGATCACCCACGATGACGGCTGCGACCCTTCCAGAGCAAGCGAAATCACTCAGAAGTTGCGACGCGAAGGAGCCCGCTTGATTTTGGGCTCAATCTGTTTCGACATGGCCAAAGCGCTCGCGGCTGCGGCTGTAAAAGAACTCCCGGGCACGCCGGTCATTACTCTGAACGACCGCAACAGGTTGTTCGCCCGCGCCCGAGAGTTCGACGGTCTGGACTTGTTCTCCCTGTCCAATCCACCAGACGCCGAAGCCCGTGCAGTCGTTGAAAAGATCTTGTCCAGCTGGGCAAGCACGCCGTTTGCAATTGTCGATGATGGCAGCGTTTATGGACGCAGCCTGGCTGATGAAATCCGACTGTTGGGCGAAGAGGCTGGACTGAGGGCCGTGGTGACCGCCAATTTCCGTCCACTGCAGAGCAATCAGCGCGCGCTTTTGCGCCGTCTCGCGCGATCCGGCGTTAAGGCGTTGTTCCTCGCAGCCGGGCCCGAGGACGTTGCAACGGTGGCTCGCGATCTGGCGCGGCTCGACTTTGACTGGGAGTTGGCAACCGGCGAACCGTCACAGCTGCTTGCCTTTGCGGAGGGCGCGGACGCTGTACCGGAGGGGCTTTTGATGGTCGGTGAAATGGATCCCGAAACCCAACAAGCCCAATCTCTTCGATCTGTGCTGAAGGCCAAGAATCAGGAACCGGAAACCAGTCTGCTAATGGGCTATGCCATGATGCAGATTGCGGCCAGCGCAGTTTCCGAAAACCAGGTCAGACTTTTGGGCCGAACGTTCCAGACCGTCATCGGTGACGTTCATTTTGGCCAGGACGGCCGCGCAACCCCGCTGCCGTTTGCTTTGTACCGTTGGAGCGGCAGCAGGTTCCTTAGAGCGGACGGAAACAAGTGATGCGCCCTGGTGCCAGAAACCTGATCACCGACATTTCAGGCCTCCGCGTCGGCAATGCCGACGACGAAAACCTGAAATCGGGTGTCACCGCGCTGATATGCGATGTGGAAAATGTTGCGTCGGTTCATGTCATGGGGGGCGCGCCAGGCACACGGGAAACCGATCTGTTGCAGGTCGAAAACACTGTGACATCGATTGACGCGATCGCGCTCGCCGGCGGTTCGGTCTTCGGTCTTGATGCTGCCAGCGGGGTCACATCGGAGCTGCGAGCGCAGGGCAAGGGGTACCGGGTCCACGACCTCAATATTCCCATTGTGCCGGGGGCCATTCTATTCGATCTCATCAACGGCGGCGACAAAGATTGGGGCGATTTCCCACCTTATCGTGATCTGGGCATCGAGGCGGCTAGAAATGCAGAAACAGACTTTGCGCTTGGTAGTCATGGCGCAGGCGCCGGTGCGTTGGTTGGTGGCGTCGGACCGGGTTTAAAGGGCGGACTGGGCTCGGCCTCCACCGTGCTCGACTGCGGTATCACCGTGGGTGCACTGGTTGCAGTGAACGGCCTGGGAGCTCCGACAATGGGTGAAAGTGATATGTTTTGGGCCCACCCATTTGAAATGAACGATGAGTTTGGCGGTCTCGACGTAAGGTCCGTTCCGGCCAGTGAAGCACAAGAACTTCGAATCAAGTTTCAGGACAGGCAAACAGAGAAAACCAACACGACGATAGGTATCATTGCGACCGACGCCGTCTTGACTAAAGCACAGGCCAAACGCCTCGCCGTTTCTGCCCATGACGGTTTTGCCCGCGCCCTGTGGCCCTCGCACACACCGATGGACGGCGATCTGATATTCGCGGTGGCGACTGGTGGCAACAAGATGACGCCGGCATTTTCTGACTGGATTGAACTCTCCGCCATCGCAGCGAGCACCATGAGCAGGGCCATTGCCCGGGGTGTGTACGAAGCGCACAGTGTCAGCGGCGATGTTTTTCCCACTTGGCGAGAACGCTTTGGCTGACCGGTCAGCAGAGCAACAAGACAATTTCCCGGGGAGCAACCGCTGGTCGGGATGGCGCCGTCGCCAAAAACGCGTGCGCCAGCGCCTGAGAAGTACACCTGTCTGCCCGAAGCGCACGGCGATGGCCGCAGTGATCTGGGCATTGTTCATTCCCGCTTGTGTCGCACAACGCCTTCTGGCCAGCGGCTGGCAGGCGGATGACGCTTTGCTTGCCGCAACCCTGCCCTATGCAATGGGTTCGCTGCTGGCCCTACCCGCTGCCGTCTGGTTATCGACTGCCGTCAGCGCCGACAAACAATCCACCGCTCGATTTGCGGTGTTTTTCACAACTTTGACGGCATCCACACTGCTGTTCACGGGATTGCTGTTTGCGTTGAACTTCCAGTTCGGGTTTTCCCACTGGCAGCAATCTCCATCCTGGCTGGTCGCTATTGCCCGAACCGTGACCATCGGAGTAAGCGCACTTTATTTCTTCGCTGTAGGTGGTGTTCGTCCGTTGCTGCCCTGGGGAATGGTTGGCATGGCAGTGCTTGCGATTGGATTTTCCCGTGGGTGGTTTTTCCGTAGGCGTTGATGGGCGAAGGAGGCGGTGCTACGCCGCCCGTAAACCCGCCACCCGTTGAGATGATCCCATGATCCCACGCTATTCCCGCGAGGCAATGACCTCTATCTGGTCCCCCGAGTCGAAGTTCCGTATTTGGTTCGAGATTGAGGCCCATGCTTGCGATGCTTTGGCCGAATTGGGCGTGATTCCTCGCGAAGCTGCAAAAACCATATGGGACAAGGGCGGAAGTGCCACATTCGATGTGGATCGTATCGACGAGATCGAGCGGGAGACAAAGCACGACGTTATCGCGTTCCTGACACATCTGGCTGAGATTGTTGGACCAGATGCACGCTTCGTGCATCAAGGCATGACCTCGTCTGATGTGCTCGACACTTGCTTCAACGTCCAGTTGATGAAAGCCAGCGATCTGTTGCTGGATGACATGGATTCCCTGCTGGCAGCGCTCAAGAAGCGCGCATATGAACACAAGGACACAATCACAATTGGCCGCTCGCATGGCATTCATGCGGAGCCAACCACCTTTGGGGTAAAGCTGGCGCAGGCTTACGCCGAGTTCCAGCGCTGCAAGGAACGTCTTGTGGCGGCGCGGGCGGAAATCGCCACATGTGCGATTTCCGGCGCAGTGGGCACGTTTGCCAACATCGATCCCCGGGTCGAGGAACACGTTGCCGCCAAACTCGGCATGACAGCAGAGCCGGTTTCAACCCAGGTGATTCCCCGCGACCGCCACGCTATGTATTTTTCAACACTTGGCGTTATCGCTTCGTCTGTCGAGCGTCTGGCAATCGAGATTCGTCATTTGCAGCGAACCGAAGTCCTGGAGGCAGAAGAGTACTTTTCGCCGGGACAAAAGGGCTCGTCGGCAATGCCGCACAAACGTAACCCGATATTGACCGAAAACCTTACCGGACTGGCCAGAATTGTGCGAAGTGCCACGGTACCCGCCATGGAGAACGTTGCCTTGTGGCACGAACGCGACATTTCGCACTCCTCGGTT
>CALIOE010000128.1 GCA_938044775.1 uncultured Rhizobiaceae group bacterium | reverse complement strand
GATCTGGACCATTTCAAACGGGTCAATGACGAATATGGTCATCAGGCCGGCGACAAGGTGCTGGAGGCGTTTGGCCATCTTCTCCAAAGCTCAGTGCGGGAGAGCGATCTTGTCGGCCGAATGGGCGGAGAAGAATTTTGTATTGTCTTGTGGAACACAAATGCCGACAACGCCCGCCTGTTCACCGAAGGACTGCGGGCGAGCTTTGAAGCGCTTTATGTGAGTGCCTGTCACGCAAGCCGCGATGTTACGGCCAGTTTTGGCGTTGTCGCGCGTCTGCACAACGAGTCGTTCTCGCATCTCTACGGCAAGGCCGACAAAGCCTTGTACGAGGCCAAACTGACCGGGCGCAACAGGGTGGTGATGGTGGACCATAAACCGGCATCGGTGACTCAACTCAACGCTGCCTGACTGCCAATCCCTTCAGCAACCATGTAAGTGCGGGCTTGCGATGCACCGACTGTTCTTGCATGTATCGGCTCATTCATCATCCGGACAGTCGCATATGCAAACTGAATTCACTCCATGGCTTTCGTTGCTGGGTGGCGCCTTGATCGGGTTGTCCTCTTTGTGGCTTTTGGCTGCAACCGGTCGTATTGCGGGAATAAGCGGAATTGTTTCGCGATTGTTGCCCCCGGTTGCTGCCGGAGCCGGCACGGGAACGGCTTTTGTGGCGGGATTGTTGCTTGCAGTGCCGGTGTTCACGCTGTTTTCGGGCGCGGTGCCACAACAAACCGTCTCTCCTGATCTGCTGTTGCTGGCAGTGGCCGGATTGCTGGTCGGCTTTGGTGCAGTTTTTGGCAATGGATGCACGAGCGGGCATGGCGTTTGTGGGATTTCGCGTCTTTCGCAAAGGTCGATCATCGCCACGGCTGCCTTCATGTTCACTGCCGTTGTGACCGTCTTTATGATGCGGCATGTTTTGGGGGCGTGATATGGCAATTGTTTCCGCCCTGCTGGCTGGTCTTGTTTTTGGAGTGGGTCTGCTGATCTCGGGCATGGCTGACCCCGCAAAAGTACTCAACTTCCTCGATATCTGGGGCACATGGGACCCAAGCCTTGCTTTTGTCATGGGCGGAGCCATAGCGGTGGCCATGCCGGGATTCAGGCTCGTGGGACGGCGTGCCAGGCCCTATTTTTCCGCTGCGTTTCAAATGCCCGCTCGTACCGACATCGATGCGCGTCTGGTCACGGGTGCCGGTGTTTTTGGGGTTGGTTGGGGACTGGGCGGTTTTTGTCCAGGGCCGGCGCTCGCAGCCGTTCCCTTGTTTGCAGGGGGAACAATGGTGTTTGTTCCTGCAATGCTGGCGGGTATGTGGCTGGCAAGCGCCGTCACCGGCAGTCTCGGCAAAGGACTGTTGGCCCGCTCGTCCTAGGACCATTGCAAGCGCTCTGACCGCCTCCGGCTCGAAGCCTGCGACATAGTATACCAGCCTCGTGCATGACGTTGATTTCGGGTCACAAACTTATACATCTGTGAGTGGGAGAACCCGTGAGGACTGAATCATGTTCGACGCAATGGGTGCTGAACTGCTGGCAAGAATCCAGTTTGCTTTCACCATCTCCTTTCATATCATTTTTCCTGCCTTCTCCATCGGTCTGGCCAGCTATCTTGCGGTGCTCAACGGCCTATGGCTGAGGACGGGAGACCAAACATATCTGACGCTGTTTGAATACTGGAAGAAGATCTTCGCCATGGCATTCGCGATGGGTGTCGTGTCGGGAATTGTTATGTCCTACCAGTTCGGCACGAACTGGAGCGTTTTCTCCGATAAAACCGGTCCGATACTGGGGCCGCTCATGGGCTACGAGGTTCTGTCGGCCTTCTTCCTGGAAGCGGGGTTTCTGGGGATCATGTTGTTTGGACGACACCGCGTCGGTCCCGGTTTGCACATGTTTGCGACGGCGGTGGTGGCCTTTGGGACGCTTGTTTCTGCAACCTGGATTCTGTCGGTAAATTCGTGGATGCAAACACCGGCAGGCTACGGAATCAACGAAGTCGGTCAGTTCGTACCGCAGGACTGGTGGGCCATTGTCTTCAATCCGTCGTTTCCCTATCGGCTTGTGCACATGGTTTTGGCGGCGTTTTTGACCGTCGCTCTCGTTGTTGGAGGGGTTGGTGCCTTTCATCTGCTTCGAAATCCAGCCGATGTCGGATCAAAACGCATGTTCTCGATGGCCATGTGGATGGCAATAATCGTGACGCCAATACAAATCTTTGCCGGCGACCAGCACGGTTTGAATACGCTTGAGCATCAACCGACAAAGGTCATGGCAATGGAGGGACACTTTGATAGCCATCCTGACGGAGCGCCTCTCATCTTGTTCGGTATCCCCAATTCGAAAGAAAAACGCATCGACTATGCGATAAAAATTCCAAAGCTCGGCAGCCTCATACTCAAGCACGATCCCGACGCGCCAATGGACGGACTGGACACGGTTCCAGACGAGCTGGAACCCCCGGTCGGCATCGTCTTTTGGAGTTTTCGGATCATGGTTGGCCTTGGCTTTGCGATGCTGGGGCTTGGGATGTGGGGGCTCGTTCGGCGCTGGCGCGGTGGATTTAGTTCTGATCGATGGTTGCTGAGAGCCTCTGTTGTGATGGCTCCTTCGGGATTTGTTGCCGTACTCGCCGGATGGGTCACCACCGAGGTGGGACGTCAGCCCTATACCGTTTACGGGTTGCTGAAGACCGCCGATTCTCTGGCGCCTGTTGCAGCCTCGGCGGTCGGCGCTTCACTCGTGGCGTTCATCATCGTGTATTTTTTCGTGTTCGGTGCCGGTGCGTTTTATATTCTTCGGTTGATGGCGAAGCCGCCGGCTGCCCCAAACCACAGCCTTGACGACGGACCAATCCGAACGGCTGGAATCGCCCCCGGATCCAGGGTCAAAAGCCGTTCTTTGACACCTTCACACTAGGAGCCGGTAACGTGGATATTGAACTGTCGTTTATCTGGGCCGGGCTCATTGCATTTTCGGTGCTTGTCTATGTCGTTCTCGACGGCTTTGACCTGGGTATCGGGATCCTGTTTCCGACAACGAAGCCGGGGCAGGATCGCGATGTGATGATGAATTCGATTGCTCCTGTTTGGGATGGCAATGAAACGTGGCTGGTGCTGGGCGGTGGTGGATTGTTCGCCGTATTCCCACTGGCCTATGCAATCGTTCTGCCGGCGCTCTATGCGCCCATAACTGCGATGCTGCTCGCCTTGATATTTCGCGGCGTGGCGTTCGAATACCGTTGGCGTACTCAACGCTGGAAAGCGGTCTGGGATGTGGCCTTTGCCGGCGGATCATTCGTTGCTGCGTTTGCTCAGGGGATCGCGCTCGGCGCCCTCGTGCAAGGTATCCATGTTGAGGGCAGGGCTTATGCCGGTGGCTGGTGGGATTGGCTGACGCCGTTTTCGATCATGACCGGTGTGGCCGTAGTCGTGGGCTATGCGCTTTTGGGTTCGACCTGGCTCATTATGAAGACCGAGGGTGACTTGCAGGAAAGAATGCGCCGCTACTCCTGGTATCTTGCGCCGGCAACACTGACCTTCATTGTACTGGTGAGCATTGCAACGCCGATGCTCAATGCTGAGTATTTTCGCCGCTGGTTTGATGGGCCAACAGCGCTGTTCAGCTTTTTGATACCGCTTCTGGTTGCAGCAACGACCTACCTATTGTTTACCGGTCTGCGCGACAGGCGTGATGCCCAGCCCTTTCTTGCAAGCATCACATTGTTCGTTCTTTGCTTCGCCGGTATCGGCGTGAGCTTCTATCCTCACATCATTCCGCCAACGGTTACCATTGTCGCTGCCGCGGCGCCCGATGAAAGCCTGTGGTTTCTCCTGGTTGGTGCTTTGCTGCTCATCCCGATGATCCTCGGCTATACTGCCTATGCATACTGGGTGTTCAGGGGCAAAGTTGATCCCGAAGAGGGGTACCATTGATGGCACCTGGTCGCTGGCCAACACGCTTCGCATGGTTTGCATTCTACTGGGTGGCGTCGGTCGCTGCTTTGGGCGTTGTTGCCTGGCTCATCCGACTGGCAATCGGCTAGAGAAACGGGTCATTTGACTTTCCAGGCGCAGCATGGCCCTTGCTGTTCAACCAGGTTGCACCCTGTTGTTGGAGATCGGACGATGCGGGTTACTTTGTTGCGCGCGGTCGCCAATTCAGCACTGAGATCCTGTCTTCAGCCCACGCCTAATCCTGTTCAAACCATTAGAGATGGAATCTGACCTTTGTCCGGTGTACAAGCGGAAAAAATTACATCCTTAAGGACATATTCTTGAACCTCACAGCCTCCGAACTTTCAGAAATCATTGACAAAATCCTGCCTGTCGCTTGCCAAGCCGGTGATGCAACGCTTCGCTTTCACAAGGTTCGTGGCACCCGGGTTGAACTGAAGGCTGACAGCAGCCCCGTGACCGAGGCTGATTTTGCCGCCCATTCGATCATTGTGGAAGCCCTGAAGCGCGATTTTGCGGACATACCGGTCGTTTCAGAGGAGGATTCCTCCATCGATCAGGCGAAGGCGCTTGCCGATCACTACTTTCTTGTCGATCCGCTGGATGGGACGAAAGAATTTATCAATGACCGCGATGAATTCACCGTCAATATCGCGCTCATCGAAGCTGGTCTCCCCATACTGGGCATCGTCCACGTGCCGGCGCTCGGGCGGACATTCTTCGGGGCCCGGGATGTGGGCGCATTCGAGACTGACGACCGGAGCCGGGAAAGCAGCAAACAAATCAACGTCAAAACTCCTGATGGTGGACCACTGGTTGCGGTCGCCAGCCGCTCACACCGAACACCGGAGACGGATGCGTTTCTGCGCCAGAACGGGATCGATGACTGCGTTGATGCCGGATCATCATTGAAGTTTTGCCGGGTGGCGTGCGGGGAAGCTGATATCTATCCGCGTTTCGGACCGACGATGGAATGGGATACGGCTGCGGGGCAGGGCCTGTTGGAAGCGGCGGGTGGAATTGTACACGGCCTGGAGGGCGAGCGCTTTCGCTACGGCAAGAAGGGTTTTCTCAATCCCTTCTTTGTGGCGAGTTCAGGCGGCGTCGAATACACGGTTCCAATGGAACAATCCGTCGAGGCTGAATAGCCACACGAGACATCCGGACCTGGCCGGCGCATTGGTGGTTCGGGTGGGAAGCGGTGGTCGAGCGGCGTTGACCTGTGCTTTACACGAAGCGCTCCGTCTTGGGACCACCGGAGCCGACGCGTGGCTCAGATTTTCAGGATGCCGAGCTCCACACATCTGAATATGGCATGGGCGAGGGTGCTGCATCCGAGTTTGAAGCGGGCCGACTTCAGATAGGAGCGGATCGTGTGTTCAGACAGACCAAGGATAATCGCGATGTCGGGCGTTTCTTTACCCTGCGCGATCCAATGCAGGCACTCGATTTCGCGCGACGAAAGCTTGGGAATGTCGGGCAGATCTCTGTTGGAATTCACCGTCGCTCTTGAGTGAATGACGTGAGACAATTCCAGAAAGTCTTTCAGATAATTGGCTTTAAAGGCAGACCAATCTTCGTCCGCGAGGCTGCTGCTGACAGAAAACAGCGCACGGTGACCCGATTTGTCGATCAGCGGAATGGAAAGTCCGTTGAGACCGACACCATAGACGCGCGCGTCCTCGAAAAAGGCCTTTTGTTCAGGCGTATCCTGCGAAAGTTCGCGCCAGTCGAAGGGCAGGGACCGGCCAAACCCCTCATTCACAACGGGGTCGATGCGCAAATAGCCTTGCTCGACGTAGCGTTTGATCCACTCGGACGGATAGGTGTTGCGGATATAGGGAATGAGGTGCGGGAGAACCGTAGAACCCGTGGCATGATAGGCAAGATTGTCGATGTCATAGATATCGCAAATGTGCAGGAGGCAGGCCTGGACGCTTTCGCGGCCGCGAATTTTGGCGAGCGCGATCGACAAAAGCGGTTCGCTGCCGTCTGTGGTGTTGTCCCCAACCCTTGGGTTAAGCGTTTTGGTTTGCACTCAGAGCCTCAAAATATTCGCATGCTTGCCACCAACAGGCTCCACCGATCGAAACAGCGGAATGAACTCGGAACCGGATGGATGATGCCCGGTTGCCCCTTTCAATGGAACATTGAGGCAAGAACATGCAATCGTGGCAATGATACGGGTTAGTCCGCCGATTTGTCACGGTTTTTCTTATGTGGTCCTGGGAGTGTGAAGGCGGACCGTATATTGACCCCGCATTACTTTGCCCACGTTACATTGATTGCCGTTCGACGCCACAGCGCGTTGAAAGAACGCCCCGGGCACGCGCTCTCAGGGTGAGTCCATTGCCTTGTTTATTTAAAAATTAAATCAAAGTCTTAGCAGAGTTACCCACATCTAGGCTAACGCAGATGAACGGATTGTGTAATCTAAACGCACCGGCGAGCCTTAGCCGAAGAATGGATCAGTATCTTGGAAGGCTCCCATGTCAATCAGAACAATCGAGAAGTTTCAGTTTAATCAGTGTGCTCCGGTACTCGAGAGCATGTACCGGCTCAGGGCGAAGGTTTTTTCTGAAAAGCTGGGATGGGACGTGGCTGTGCGAAATGGTCTGGAGAAAGACCGCTACGATGAATTCAATCCGCTTTACATTGTCAAAACCGCACCGGGTACCGACGATGTCGTGGCTTCAATGAGGCTGATGCCGACGACGGGCCCGACCTTGCTGGCGGATGTCTTTGCAGAAACCATGCCTGACGCGGTCGCATTCACAGCACCCTCAATCTGGGAATGCACGCGCTTTTGCATCGATGAAGATCATGATTATGTGCGCAACAACAGAGCCGCTGTTGCGACGCTGACCGCCGAAATGATGCTTGGCTGCGCGGAAGTTTGCGCCAAAGTCGGCGTAGAGGCTGTGGTCGCCAATTTTGAGGCCCCGGTTGTGCGCCTCTATAAGCGCCTTGGCGCATCATTTGATATTCTTGGATCTTCAGCGAGCTACGGTAAGAGACGGGTCTATCTGGGCCACTTCGCCGTTGAGCAGGATATGATCGATCGCCTGAAAGCCCAGTTCGGCATCGAAGGCGACATCATGAACCGCCGCCAGCCCGTTGAAGTCATGCCGTTTGAGCTGGATCTCGCTGCGTAGGGAACGAGAATTAGAACTTGGGGCGCTGGTTGCGAAGGCAGCGGCGCCCCTTTTTTGTGAGGGATGCTGGAACTCAAGCTCGATTGCAATAAATGGTCGATCTGTAAAACTAGAACTTAGGCGCCACCAGGCCTATCCTTCAAGAATTGTATTGGCGCTTACGCTCGTTCGGAGCTGTCGAAAAATATGCATGACTTCAGCGCACGAAATCACAGTTTGTTTTTGTACATTTGCGAATGTTGGTAGGCGCCTACACGCGGGTTTGAGCCCGGTACGTCAGGCATTGAACCGAATGACTATAAGACCACCAGAAACGGCAAGCCTCAGCGACCTGCTGATGATCGCGAAGAGCAGCAACAGTGTATTGGCAGATCATATCTATGGACCGAGGAACCAACTGCCGAGAAGAAGAACCAGCATAGGTCTGGCCCCGTCGTCAATTTGCTGCCGATCTGACTGATCTCAGCGGCAGGTAGATGGAAGAAATCGGAATTGACCAGAATTTGATCCGACAGGGTCTTTGGCTACGGACTTTCTTATTGTAAAAGTTGCTGTCCCTCGATTTGCTGACATATGCCTGAGATATTGATGGCTTGACAGTTTAGACCACAAATTTTGCAAAAGACGGTAGCGAGACTGATGCTCCAATTTGGCCACGATCAGGAACGTGAGTGATCACGCGCAATCAATATGGGGTACTCAACCAGAATTCATCACTATACAGGCACAAAACCGGGGGCCGACCAGCCAACGCGCAGGCGTGCGCCTGTTCTTCCTTCAAAGGGCTTATTCAGGTAGGCAGTGGTCCCGTCTATCGCCAGGATTTCACGATACGTCGTGCCGTCAATTGTAATGAATTGTCCTGCACGTAACGAGGACCTTCGATCAGCAATGCTCTCAATAATGTTGCTGCCGTTTGTAGCCTTGCAGGTTACACTTCTGAGCTTTCCAAAGGTTCCGGAAGTTGCGCAAACGAACCCATAGGAGCCGACACTTGGAGTAGATGCCCTGATCAAATTTCCGCGTCGCCACGTGCCAGACTCTGGAGCGGCAATGGCAAATTGCTCGCGGAACAAGTGCGTTACTCCGCCTGGTTTTCTTGGCACACCGTCTCTGAGTTCATTGTCTCGTT
>CALIOE010000127.1 GCA_938044775.1 uncultured Rhizobiaceae group bacterium | reverse complement strand
CACCGCGATATTTCGCTGAACTTCTAGGCCATTCGCGGTTGCACAAGGAGGCGGTGATTGTTTGATCACCGTCTTTTTCCTTCATTGTGTTTTCGCAGCTGTACAACCTGGCTATTGCTGCCAGACACGAAACGCCAACGGATCACCGGCATCTCCATGGTCAACGCCGTCACATCGTTGCTCAGCCTGCTTTGCAAAATTGCGATGGCGCTTCTGATTGCCCTGGTGGCGCTGCAGTTTCTGATTGTAATCGCGCGCTACCTACTGGGGACGAATTTCATCTGGGCGCAGGAACTGGTGACCATCCTGCACGCCTGCATTTTTATGATTTCGGGCGGCGCCGCCTTTCTGTCCGACAAGCATGTGCGCCTGGATGTCTTTCATGAACATTTGGGCAAACGGCAAAAGCGGAACCTCGACGCTTTCGGAACGGTGTTTCTGCTGCTTCCTATGATGGCCGTCATCGGCTGGTATTCCGCTGACTATGTGGCGGAATCCTGGGCAATTCGCGAGGGGTCGGCAGAGGTTTCCGGGTTGCCGGGCCGCTATCTCGTGAAATCTCTGATCCCCCTGTTTGCCTTCATCATGATGGCTGCAGGTATTGCGCGCACTATGCGGTTCCGGGCCTGAAGCTGCATGACGGCTGACCTGATATTTCTCTGTACCATCGTCGTTGCCCTGCTGGCGGGCTATCCCGTTGCCCTCACGCTTGGCGGAGTTTCAATATTGTTTGGGCTTGCAGCAGCTGCTTTGGGCTTGTTCGATCTGACACTGTTCAACGCGCTTCCCTCACGTATTTTCGGGATCATGAGCAATTCTGTTCTGATCGCCATCCCGCTTTTCGTATTCATGGGGCTGGTATTGGAAAGGTCCCGTATTGCAGCGGACATGCTGCGCGCAGCTTCTCAATTGTTTGGAAGTTCCCGCTCGGGCATGACGGTTTCGGTGACCTTTGTCGGCATGCTGATGGCAGCATCCACCGGAATTGTCGGAGCCAGCGTGGTCACACTCGGTCTGCTGGCCCTGCCCCCGCTGTTGCGATCCGGCGTGTCACCAGCCCTTGCCGGTGGGTCTATTGCAGCAGCTGGTACACTGGGTCAGATCATCCCACCGTCCATTGTCCTGATCGTACTGGGTGATCAGATGTCAAATGCCTGGCAGAAAATGCAGATGGATGCCGGAAACTTTTCAGCAGACGCTGTTTCGGTTGCCGACCTGTTTGCTGGGGCGCTGATCCCCGGCCTGATGCTGTTCGCACTCTATGTGATTTATCAAATTGTCGTCACCCGAAATAAGGGCACTGCGCCGCAAGACAATGAGGCAGACGCTTCCATCAGCGTGTTCCACGCTCTGCTGCCCCCGCTGCTGCTTATCCTCGCCGTTCTGGGGTCGATCCTTGCTGGTGTTGCGACCCCGTCTGAGGCGGCAAGTGTCGGGGCCGTGGGTGCGCTGCTCCTGGCCGCCGGAAAACTCGACCGGACCAGTTTCAAAAGTGTATTGGCGGAGAGCGTCAACCTGATTTCGATGATCTTCATGATCATCATCGGCGCGTCGATCTTTGCGCTTGTGTTCAGGGGACTGGGCGGTGAAGACACTGTAAACCGTCTGTTGAGCGATCTCCCAGGGGGAACCTACGGGGCGTTGCTGATCGCCATGCTCGTGATCTTTCTACTCGGTTTTGTTCTGGAATTCCTCGAGATCACATTCGCAGTGGTGCCGTTGATTGCTCCTGTTCTGCTTGCCATGCCGATGCCCGACGGCTCACCGATGTCGCCTGTATGGCTCGGGGTGCTGATCGCATTAAATCTGCAGACTTCGTTTTTGACGCCACCATTTGGCCTCTCGCTGTTCTATTTGCGCAGTGTCGCTCCCGACTCGCTGTCAACCATGACATTGTATCGCGGCATTGTTCCGTTCGTCATCTTACAGCTGGTCGCTGTATTTCTGGTGGCTCTTTTTCCCGCACTTGCAACATTTCTCCCCGATTTCCTTCTCAGCAGATAGGTTGCGCAACATTTCGGTCGTCCGACGCAAGCATTGCATTGAGAATTGCATGATAATTCACGATGTGCACCAAAACATGCATAATGTGGTCATATCACGCTGAAACCCTTGACGATTCATCTTCACAACCAGACACTATGGCTGACAAATGCATCACTATTCAGGAGCGCCCTAAATGGCAGTGAAGCGCGGTTCAACCAAAACCAAATCCAGGAAAGCGGTCAAGAAACCGCTTGCGGAAGCGCTCGATATGCCGGCTCTACGCAACGTCAATCTCGACGATAAATTCGACCTCGCAAAGGACAGCATCTTCATCAGCGGCACGCAGGCAGTTGTCCGCCTCACCCTGATGCAGAAGGAACGTGACCGTCAGGCCGGGCTGAACACCGCAGGCTATGTGAGCGGCTATCGCGGTTCGCCGATTGGCGGACTCGATATGGCCATGTGGAAACACCAGAGCCAGCTCAAGCAAAACGACGTTGTTTTCGAACCCGGTCTGAACGAAGACCTTGCCGCCACCGCCCTTTGGGGCGCCCAGCAGGCCGAGATGAGAGGTGAAGGAAAATACGACGGCGTCTTTGGTATCTGGTACGGCAAGGGCCCGGGTGTCGACCGATCAGGTGATGTTTTTCGTCACGCCAATCTTGCGGGCACCTCAAAAAATGGTGGTGTTCTTGCCTTGATGGGCGACGATCACACCGCAGAAAGCTCGACAACGGCGCATCAGTCAGAGTTTCATCTCCTCGACATCATGATCCCTATTCTTTCCCCCGCAGGCGTGCAGGAAATTCTCGACTATGGCGTCATCGGATATGGCCTTTCGCGTTACGCGGGCACCTGGGTAGGCATCAAATGCGTCAAGGACACAATTGAATCCACCGCCGTGGTCGACGGTTGCATCGACAGGGTCAAGCTGGAAACGCCAAAGGTCGACAACCGGCCACCGGACGGGCTGAATATCCGGCCCAGCGATCCCATTCTTGTTCAGGAAGAACGCCTGCACGAGCACAAACGCGACGCGGCTATTGCCTTTATCGCTGCCAACAAAGTCAACAAAACCATTCTGACCGGCGGTAAGACGCCAAAAGTTGGCGTCATAACCGCCGGCAAGAGCTATCTGGATGTGCGACAGGCGCTTGATGATCTCGGCCTTGATGAACTGCGTGCCAATAATCTCGGTCTGAGGCTCTACAAGGTTGGATGTGTTTGGCCACTCTCACGAGCCGAGCTGCGTGAATTCGCAAAGGGTCTCGATCTTGTGGTTGTCGTCGAAGAAAAACGCGCGCTGATTGAAGTTCAGGTGCGGGAGGAATTGTATGATACCCGTTTTCGCCCTGATGTCGTGGGCAAGCGCGACGAGAAAGGCGAATGGCTCTTTCCGGTCAAAGGAGCACTCGACAGCAACCAGATCGCCATCGCTATCGGCGAGCGGCTCAACAGATATGCCAAGGACAGAAAACTTGGCGCCCGCATAAAAGCCCTGAAGGAAGCGCAGGAGACATTGAAGGCAACCCAGAGTGTTGCCCAACGCATTCCCTATTTTTGCGCTGGCTGCCCACACAATTCTTCCACCCACGTGCCGGACGGCAGCCGCGCTTATGCCGGCATAGGTTGTCACTACATGGCACAATGGATGGATCGCGAGACCGAAGGTTACACCCAGATGGGTGGCGAGGGCGCCAACTGGGTGGGCGAGCGGCATTTCTCCAAACGCGGTCATGTTTTCCAGAACCTGGGCGATGGCACATACAACCATTCCGGCTACCTGGCGGTGCGCGCCGCTGCCGCTTCGGGCGCCAATATCACCTATAAGATTCTGTTCAACGACGCGGTCGCAATGACCGGAGGCCAGCCCAATGAAGGCGGACTGACCCCTTGGGCAATCGCCCAGCAAGTCGCAGCAGAAGGGGCCAATCGGGTGACGATCGTCACCGATGAGCCGGATAAATATGCATCCACCATCGCCTGGCCAGTGGGCACCACGATCCATCATCGGTCCGAATTAATGCAGGTTCAAAAGGAACTTGCCGCGATGGAAGGCCTCACGGTGATGATCTACGATCAGACCTGCGCCAGTGAAAAACGCCGTCGGCGCAAGCGCGGCGCGTTCCCTGACCCGGACAAGCGCGTTGTGATCAATGAGCAGGTTTGCGAGGGCTGCGGTGACTGTGGAGTAAAATCGAACTGCGTCGCCGTCGGCGCAGTGGAGACTGAATTCGGCCGTAAACGTCAGATCGACCAGTCTGCCTGCAACAAGGACTTCTCCTGTATCAACGGATTTTGCCCGAGCTTTGTCACGGTACACGGCGCCAAGCTGAAAATGGGCAAGGAAGCCAGGACTGGTGATGATTTCCCGGAACTGCCGCAACCCAAACTGCCTGCACTGGACGGCTCATATGGAGTCATCGTAACCGGCGTTGGCGGAACCGGTGTCGTCACCGTTGGTGCAATAATCGGCATGGCGGCCCATCTCGAAGGTAAGGGATCGGCGCTGATCGATATGGCAGGATTGGCGCAAAAAGGCGGAGAGGTCGCCAGCCATTTGCGCATCGCTCCCTCACCTGACGACATCAAAAGCATCAGGATCGCGGCCTCCGGCGCGGATCTTATCCTTGGTTGCGACATGGTCACGGCATCGACTCAAAAAGTTCTGGGCTCCATTGAACAGGGCCGAACAAAGGTCGTCGTCAACGCCCACGAAAAGCTTTCGGGTGAATTTACCCACAATGTCGACTTCTCATTCCCGACTCAGCGCATTCTCAAAACGCTGGCGAAAGTTGCCGGAAACGACCGTACCTTCATCGTGGAAGCCGAAAAACTGGCGACGTCACTGCTCGGCGATGCCATTGCATCCAACATGTTCATGCTGGGCTATGCCTGGCAAAAAGGTACGTTGCCGCTCACGCACGCGGCTATCATGACAGCGATCGAGTTAAACGGCGTTCAGATTCCCATGAACCAGGCCGCGTTTGAATGGGGCCGTGTTGCGGCCCATGACGAATCGTTGCTTCCGACGGTCCACGCCGTGGAAGGCACAGTCCTTGAGCATCGTGAGCTGTCACAAAATGTCGATGAAAGCATCTCCCGCAGGGTAGAACGACTGACAGACTATCAAAATGCCGACTACGGCCGGCGTTTCGCGAACCGGATCGAGAAAATTCGCAAAGCCGAAAGCAGCCTGACGGACAACACAGATCTCACAGAAGCCGTGGCACGCAATCTCTACAAACTGATGGCGATCAAGGACGAGTACGAAGTCGCACGTCTTTATTCCAACGGCGATTTTCTCAATCAACTGACAAGCCAGTTCGAAACCTATGACAGCCTGGAGTTTCACCTGGCGCCGCCTTTGTTTTCAAAGCGCGATGACAAGGGGCATCTGATCAAAAGGGCCTATGGCCCTTGGATGATGAAGGCTTATGGCTGGCTCGCCCGTTTACGCGGGCTGCGTGGCACAAGACTCGATATTTTCGGCTATTCCGCTGAGCGCAAAATGGAACGCCAGTTGCTGGCAGACTACGAAGTGGTGTTGGATGAAATATTGACCGGCCTGACCGCAGAAAGTCTGGATGCAGCAACAGCCCTCGCCACCTACCCGAACATGATTCGCGGCTTCGGCCATATCAAAGAGGCTAATGTTGCCAAAGCCACCGCTGAACGCATGCGCCTGCGTGCGGCCTTCAAGAACGCCGACGCGGGGGTAATCCTGCAAGCTGCCGAATAGTTGTCTTCCAAAGCGATGGCCGATAAGCATAATGCGGCCAAATCGCAACTGTGCAATGATTAGACCATGTCCCAACCCCTCGTCGCCGTCACGGCCGACCTAAAACATGTTGACCCCTACGACTGGCACGCCACGCCGGCTCCCTACATAGATGCCGCGCTTGATGTGGCAGGGGTCCTGCCGATCATTGTGCCCAGCGCCGGTGACAAGATCGACATCAACGTCCTGCTGGACCGCGTGGACGGCGTGTTGCTGACCGGCTCGCGTTCAAACGTTCACCCGTCTCACTATGGCGCTGAGTCGACCGCGGATCACGAACCATTTGATCCGGCGCGCGATGCAACGACATTGCCCCTTATCCGACGCGCCATAGAGCGCGGCATTCCGCTGCTGGCCATCTGTCGAGGCATTCAAGAGCTGAATGTGGCGCTCGGTGGCTCGATAACCGCAGCTTTCCAGAAAAATCGCAGCATTGAGGGCCATGACTATCCGTGGAACGGAACTCTGGATGAGCGTTTTGCGCTTGCTCACGAGATCGACATTGCCGATGAGTCGCGCATTGCTGAAATCATGCGCGATCAAAGCGACGCAGTTCAGGTGAACTCCCTGCACACCCAGGCACTCGACAAACTGGGCGCCAACATCGTCGTTGAGGCAACGGCCAGGGATGGCACGGTGGAAGCCGTTACCGTCGCCAACGCCCCCGGCTTTGTTGTCGGCGTGCAGTGGCACCCGGAATACTGGGCCAAGTCCGACAGCGCCTCCGGCGCCGTATTCTCTGCTTTTGGCGACGCGGCTCGCAGCTATGTGTCTGGCCGGTCCGGCGCGGCTATTGCGGCGGAATAGCAATGAGCGAGCATCACAGCCACGGTCATGAACACCAGCACGACCACGATCATTCTCATTTGTCTGAAATGGACGCCCGGGTTCGCGCCCTGGAAAGCCTGCTCAGTGAAAAGGGCTATATTGATCCCATAGCGCTCGACCTGATTGTCGAAACTTATGAGACCCGGATCGGCCCTCAAAACGGAGCTCATGTCGTGGCCAAGGCCTGGAGCGATCCGGATTACTTCGACTGGCTTATACAAGATGCAACGGCAGCCATTCATTCGCTTGGCTATGCATCGCGCCAGGGCGAACACATGGTTGCGGTTGCCAACTCCTCTGATGTTCACCACATGGTCGTCTGCACTTTGTGCTCGTGCTATCCCTGGTCGGTCCTCGGGCTTCCTCCCACATGGTACAAGTCGCCACCTTATCGGGCCAAGGCTGTTATTGACCCTCGCGGGGTGCTGGAGGATTTTGGCATCAAGCTGCCAAAGAGCCGGGCGGTCGAGGTTCACGACTCGACAGCGGAAACCCGCTACCTCGTAATCCCCCAACGCCCCGGCGGCACAGATGGGTGGGACGAAAAACAACTCGCCAAACTGGTAACCCGCAATTCCATGATCGGTACCGGCTTTGCACTTGATGCAAAGGATGTGGCATGAACGGCGGCGCAGATCTTGGCGGCATGATGGGCTTCGGCCCGGTGGTTGAGGAAGACAACGAACCCAATTTCCATGCCCTCTGGGAGGAACGAGCGATGGCCATGGTCGTGGCCATGGGAGCCTGCGGTCAATGGAACCTTGACCAGTCTCGCTTTTCCCGCGAGAGCCTGCCGCCCGCCAGCTACCTCTCGTTCCCCTATTACAGAATCTGGATTGAAGGGCTGCAAAAGCTGCTGCTGGAAACCAACATGGCAACGCCAGACGAAATCGCAAGCGGTAACATGAGCCAACCAGCAAAAGCTGTACCCCGCATCATGGAAGCCGCGAATGTTGACGACATGCTTTCTGCAGGTGGTCCGGTGGACCGCAAACCGAACCGGAAGCCCGGCTTTGGTGAAGGCAATACGGTACGGACCCTCAACATTCACCCGGAAGGTCACACCCGCCTGCCCCGCTATGCCCGCGGCAAGATCGGCATCATCAGCAGGGTTCTGGGGTTTCACGTATTCCCGGACAGCAATGCCAGAGGCAAGGGCGAAGCCCCCCAATGGCTCTATCAAATACGCTTCTCTGCACGCGAGCTCTGGGGTGACGACAAAAACCCACGCGATGCCGTGACACTCGACCTCTGGGAGCCCTACATTGAGCGCCCCTGATCTGCGCCGGTTGCCCGGTCTTATTCTGGATGGTGAAGAACCCGTCTTTGATGAACCGTGGCAGGCTCAGGCCTTCGCCATGGTGGTGAGCCTGCATGATCGAAAGGTGTTTACCTGGGCTGAATGGGCTGAGGCGCTTTCCCAACAACTCGCCAATGCCGTAAGTGACGATGCCAGGCAGTATTATCACCATTGGCTGGCTGCGCTGGAAAACCTGATGGCCGAAAAGGGCGTTGTGACGCCACAAGCGATCGAAACCCGTGAACGGCAATGGCATGAAGCCGCCGCCAGGACCCCGCATGGGGAGCCGATAGAACTCGGCAAATGATACGTTTTTTTGACGTCGGCTTTCGTCATCTGTCTCGTCAAAATCGCGGCGCTCCGATCTGGGCAACCAGTTGACACGACGACTGCACATATTGGCCCGCATCGCCGGCACTTCAGAATCAAATCAGGATTGGCCCAGTATCCCCACCGCAATGTCAATCAAACGTCTGTCGCTTCCCCTCGGGCCGATTAGACTGACGCCAAGTGGTGCATCGTAGACCTCGGCCAGTGGCAGGGTAATCTGCGGCAGGCCGCTGAGGCCAGACAGGCACAGCAGAACAAGGGCTTGTTCGCGAAATGCCTGCAGCGTGTCTTCGCTTTCATTTTTGAGCGGCGCACAACTCGGCACAGTGGGTAAAACCAGCAATCCATCGTCACCGATCAGAGCCTCCAACTGTCGTCTTATTTCGGCCCTTTGCGAACTGGCGCGCTCAAATTCAGCACCGGAAACAGCGGCGCCATATTCAAACCGTTCCTTCACACCAGGCCCCAGATCCGGTTTGCTGGTTGTGATCCAGTCGCCATGCGCCTGCCAGGCTTCGTAAGCCTGACAGACCCGAAATGCCTTGTAGGCGTTCTCAAGGTCTATCCCGAGGGCATCGAACGTTCGTTCGTCATCAAAATATTTTTCGACCTTTTCAGCGCCACTGGAAAAGGCCAGGTAGTCGGCATCTGATAACAACAGCGAATCCAAATCAGGGCTTCCCACCAGCCTTTTGAGCGGCGTATCTCGCTCATCATCGCCCAACAGCACCTCGCCGACACGGGCATAAGTCTCAGCATCCCGTGCAAACCAGCCAAAGCAGTCGAAACTAGAAGCAAGGGGCATGGTTCGATCCAGCGCAATACGGCCGTGGGTTATGCGCAAGCCGATGAGCCCGCAATAGGAGGCAGGCGCGCGCACCGATCCGCCCGTGTCGGAACCGGTGGCGATATCCACCACGCCAGCGGCCACGAGCGATGCTGAACCAGAAGATGACCCACCCGTAACCCGGTCGGGTGCGGCTGAATTCACTGGAGCTCCGTAGTGCGCGTTGATACCTGTCAGCGAAAAGCAAAGCTCCTCACACTGGCTCTTACCAACGAACTCGGCACCGGCGTCGAGCATTTTCTGAACAGCCGACTGCGTTTCCGTATCCGGTTGCGCCTCTGCCAGACGCGTTGGTGACCCCCATCCGTTTGGATATCCCGCAACCTGGAAGAGATCTTTGACGGCAAGCGTCAGCCCTTGCAATGGCCCTGCATCAGCATGGGCAACCGCTACTTCCGGATAATCGCACCATGCATTGAGATTGGTTCCCGCACGCATACTTCCTCCTGCTACGATCATTTTTCAGCCGGCAACCGCGCCGGATCGATAGAATGCCGTATTCATCAACAATCTTGTCCCGTACAAAGCAACACATCGACACAGCTTCTGAAAGAGCCAAAGAACTATCTCATGTGCGGTGCGGTAGCCATTCGGCAAATCTACAGCTCCACATACTTTCCATTTTTAGACGCCTCGCTTAGACTCCACCGCACCGCATCCAAGGGCCCCGTGGCATGAAAAACAAAAATGAGAAAATGCGCGAGATCATGGCGCTCGCGCCTGTGATACCTGTGTTAAAGTTCGACGACCCCAGGATTGCCGTCAACACTTGCCGCGCCCTTGTAGCGGGCGGATTGCCGGTGGCCGAAATTACTTTGCGGACCCCGGCCGCGCTCGACTGCATCAGCGCTGTGATAAAGGAAGTTGAAGGCGCGATTGTCGGCTCGGGTACGGTGCTGACAGCCAACATGATGCGCGATTGCTACGAAATCGGATGCCAGTTCATGGTGTCGCCGGGGGTTACTGACGATCTTCTCGCCGCCAGCCAGAAGATCGATGTACCTCTCTTGCCCGGCGTGGCAACGCCCAGCGAAGCCATGGGCTTGATGGTCGAAGGCTTTGAATTAATGAAGTTTTTCCCTGCCGAACAGGCCGGGGGCTCGGCCTATTTGAAAGCTCTTGCCCCGGTCCTGCAGGGCATTACCTTTTGTCCAACCGGTGGCCTGACAATTAAGAATGCACCTGATTACCTTGATCTGCCCAACGTTATCTGTGTCGGTGGGTCTTGGGTGGCTCCTGCCACCGCTGTTGAGGCGGGCGATTGGGATGCGATCACTTCTTTGGCTGCCGCAGCTTCGCAACTCACCGCCTGAGCCACGGATATGCGCTGGGTTACCGCTGTCTTCCTGATTTCTTCAATATCTGGCACAGCCGCCTTTGCGCAGTGCGACAGCGGCGAAGACAGGCTGAAGTTTGCGCTGCCGGATAATGAAACCGCCAGCTCGCGTTTGAAGGCTGTCGACCAGTTAAAAGAGGCTTTTGACAAGGATTTGCAGGGTGATTTCTGCGTCGAAACCGTCAAAAACCCGGAATACAGAACAACCGCATCCGTCGTGAAAGCACTGGCCGACCAGAACGCCCATCTGGCCGCCCCTGCCTATTCAGATCTGGCAGAACAGTCTCCGCCGCACCGGGTCTTTAATCTGCCATTTGCCTTTCGTGATATTCATTCGCTGAGCCGTTACCAGGGTCTGCAGGGACCCGCCATGCAACTGACACTTGGCAGATTGCAGCTTCACGCACTTGGCTTCTGGAACATGGCCATGGCTCAGTTGAGCGCCAAACGGTCGCTGATCAACCCGACCGATGCGCCCGGCTTGAAGTTTCGACGTGACAGGGAGCACATGTCGACCCCCACCATTGCGGCCCTACGTGCAACAGGGGTCACAATCGAAGACAAGGATCTTGCCACTGCGATCAGGGACGGCCGGGTTGAGGCGTTGGCTGCATCCTGGAGCGGTATGGACAACAGCAAGGTTCTTGAAGGTCATGCTGCCATCACCGAGACGAATCACTCTGTAACGGGCTTTCATCTGGTTTTCTCAAAACCGTTCTGGGACAAACTCGATCAGTCGAAACGCACAAAGCTAACGCAAAGCGCCAGCCGTGTTACACAAGCCATCAACCGAGAAGCAGCCCGGGCTGAAGACGCTTCGAAGAAGAAGTTGATACGCAGCGGCAAGCCGATCAGAACGCTGACCACAACCCAGCGTCAGGCCTGGATCAGGATTCTAGGATCGGTTCGCGAATCTTATCTTCCAAAGGGAGGCACTGCTCTGCTGGACACCATCGAAAAGACCAACCGACAGCCCTGAAACGTGATTAACCGGCCGCGAGAAAATCTTCAATCCGGTCAATGGCGCGGGAAATGTTCTCTTCGGAGTTGGCGTAGGACAATCGTACGTACCCCTCGCCAAGAATTCCGAAATCAGGACCGCCAATGATCGCGACGCCCTTTTCTTCCAACAATGCCGAAGCCAGCTCTTTGGCTTTCCAACCGGTCTTAGAGATGTTTGGGAAGGCATAAAAAGCACCCTTCGGAACAACGCAACTCAGACCCGGCAAAGCATTCATACGCTTCACCACAAGCTGCCTGCGTTTGTCGAAAGCGGTCATCATGGTCACGACGGCGTCCTGAGGCCCGTCAATCGCCGCGATACCGGCATACTGGCTCGGTGCATTAACGCAGGACCATGCATTCACCGCCAACTTGCGGACCTTGTCGATCAAGGCATCGGGCCAGATTGACCAGCCCATGCGCCATCCGGTCATGGCCCAGGTTTTCGACCAGCCATTCAACACGATCAGACGATCCCGAATCGCGGGAAAACCAAGCAGAGAGACGTGCTCTTCTCCATCATACGTCATGACGTCATAGATTTCGTCAGACAGGATCGCGGCATGAGGAAACTGCTCCAGACCCTTCACCAGCGTTTCAATTTCGGCTCTTGGCGTCACTCCACCAGTTGGATTGGCAGGTGAGTTGAGGATTATGAGGCTGGTCTTGTCCGTCACCAGAGCCAGGGCCTCGTCACCGGAAAAGGCAAATCCATTCTCCTCGCGAACCGGGATCGGAACTGGTGTCGCACCGGTAAACTCAATCATCGAACGGTAGATCGGAAATCCCGGGTCGGGATACATGATCTCCCGGCCTGGCTCGCCCATCATCAGAATCGCTGCAAACATAGTTACCTTGCCACCCGGCATAATGCAGATGTTGTCGGGCGAGACTTCCACGCTTGTCGTGTCGAGCGTCCGGCGCGCAACCGCTTCGCGCAATGGCAGGATTCCCGTCGCGGGTGTGTAGCCGTGATGGCCATCACGCAATGCCTTTATCGCAGCTTCAACGATGTGATCCGGAGTCGGGAAGTCCGGTTGCCCAATACCCAGATTGACCACATCCATACCACCGCTTGCCAGCTCCGTTGCACGGGCAAGAACGGCAAAGGCGTTTTCCTCGCCAATTCGATCAAAGGCGGAAATTGTGTTGAGCATTACGGCGTTCCGTGGTTTTCTTTGCCCGATTGATGTTGGATTTAGCGGCGTGACGCAAGCACCGACCTGGGGAGACTCACAAAATGGATCTGGGAAACTGGCAGCCGCGGCCGCGGCCGCAGCGGATCACCCTGTCCGGGCGCTTTTGCCGGCTTGAGCCATTTAATGCCGCCGAACACGGCGATGGTTTGTTTTCCGCTGCAACCCTTGGCGATGCGAATGATCGCTTCCGCTGGCTGCCGGAGTACCAACCGGAAAGCCGCGAAGCGTTTCAACCCTGGCTGGATATGGCGCAGAACAGTAAGGATCCGCTGTATTTTGCCGTCGTCAACATAGAAACAGGTACGGTTGAAGGTCGTCAGACACTAATGCGTATTGACGAGGCCAACGGTGTTATTGAGACGGGCCACATTTACTGGGGTGGGCGAATTTCACAGACCCCGGTGACGACTGATGCCTTTTATCTGTTTGCACAATACATATTTGACGATCTTGGCTATCGCCGTTTCGAATGGAAATGCAACAACGCAAACGAGCCCTCAAAGCGGGCGGCTGAACGCTTCGGCATGACCCATGAGGGGGTCTTCCGGCAGGCTGCCGTCGTTAAGGGCGAGAACCGCGATACAGCCTGGTATTCACTACTCGATCACGAATGGCCAGCCATGAAAACCGCATTTCAGACCTGGCTTGACCCGTCAAATTTCGATGCCGAAGGTCGGCAAGTCAAGAAACTTCAGGAGTTGAAGCCATCATGAAAATTCTGGTGTTGGGAGCCGCCGGCATGGTCGGGCGTAAACTCATCGAAAAGCTGTTGGCCACCGGAAAGCTGCGCGGAGAGGCGATCACGTCCATCCATGGCTTCGACATCGTCGCTGCAAGCCTGTCTAGCCCGGCCGGTATTTCGGTCACCGTATCCGCAGGTGACATTAGCGACGCGGCAACGACAGCCGCGCTGATCGCCGACCGTCCAGATGTAATCTTTCACCTGGCCGCCATCGTATCCGGCGAAGCAGAAGCCGATTTCGGCAAGGGCTACAGGATCAACATGGACGGAACCCGCCACCTGTTTGACGCCATCGCCGCGATCGACAATTACACACCCAGGGTGGTCTACTCGTCATCCATTGCGGTTTTTGGTGTCCCGTTGCCCGATCCCATCGGTGACACCCACCACCTCACTCCACTCACCTCCTACGGCACCCAAAAGGCTATCGGCGAGCTGCTGCTGAGCGATTTGACACGGCGCGGCATGATGGACGGCGTTGGCCTGCGCCTGCCAACGATCGTGGTGCGTCCCGGCAAACCCAATCTGGCTGCGTCCGGCTTCTTCTCAAACATCATCCGCGAACCACTGGCCGGGAAACCGGCAGTCTTGCCTGTCTCGCGCGATGTCATGCACTGGATGGCCAGTCCACGCTCGGCTGTCGGTTTTTGCCTGCACGCCGCGGAAATCGACGGGGCCGAAATCGGCCCCCACCGCAACCTCACAATGCCCGGTCTGGCCATCACAGTCGGTGAAATGATCGAGGCCCTGGGCCGGGTTGCGGGAAAGGATGCCGTTGAACTGATCGAAGAAAAACCAGATGAAACAATCATCTCTATCGTCGATAACTGGCCCAGAAACTTCCAGGCAGACCGGGCTGAAAGTCTCGGTTTTCGGGCCGAACGCAACTTTGATGAAATCATCAAAGCTCATATTGATGACGAGTTGGGCGGAAGCCTATAGTTTTTGCACAGATTCTCTGACAATCAGTCTGGGTTCGATAAGCACTGGCTCTGTATCCGGTTTCTCACCGGTAATTTTGGCATACAGCGCGCGAGCAGCAAGATGGCCGATTTCATCATGGCCGTCATTCACAGTCGTTAGCGGCGGTGCAGATATTGAGGCTTCTTCGATATCATCATAGCCCGTTACCGCCATATCGCGGCCCGGTTCCAGCCCGCGACGACGCAGGCCGTGCATGACACCCAGCGCCACCGTGTCGCTGCAGCAGGCAATTGCAGACGGCGGCTTTCCGTGTTGGAGAATCTGCTCTACCGCCTTGAAGCCCGCAGTTCGTGAATAGGGCGTTTCCAGATCGGTCCGGTCCGGAAGCGGCAGACCGGCTTCCTCAAACGCGTTGGCAAAACCCTTGCGGCGCGCCCGTCCGGTCGACGTTTGTCGCGTCCCGCCAATAAGGACTATATCCTTGTGGCCCTGTTCGATCAGGTGCCGCGTCACCAGATGGAAACCCGCTTCATCATGACCCAGAAAGGCAGGTACGCTTGCGTTTTCAACAGTTCTTGCAACCAGTGTAACCGGCAAACCGGCCGCCTCAATACGGGCAATATCCTCTGCGTCCGTTCCAACAGATGGAGACATGATCACACCATCAGCGCCAAACTGCATCAGCGTGGAGATGAAATCACTTTGCAGCGTGATATCATCACCGTGATTGCACAGAATGAAGGTTTGGCGGTTTGTCCCCAGTTCGGCCTCGATGGACCGCAATATCTCAGCAAAAAATGGATTGATGATGTCTCGCACCAGCACGCCGACAATGTCGGAACGCTGGGTGCGAAGGCTCGCGGCCCGGCGGTCATAGACATAGCCAATCTCCGCAGCGTGCTCGCGAATGCGGTTACGCGTTGCCTCGGCAACCAGTGGAGAATCCCGCAAGGCCAGCGATACGGTGGCGGTCGAAACGTTCAGATTGCTTGCTATGGTCGACAGCGTAATTTTCGACACAAATTTTCCTTCGGCCAGCGCGATTAATTCGATTCTTACGCATTGCGGGGCGTTGCTGCAACGGTTTAGGTTTCCGCCGTTGATAACTGACTTGGAACGACCCTATGCGTTTGTGGATCAAGAATCCGATTGCCGTTCTCGCCGCGGGTGCGGGCGGCGGAGTGGTTGTCGAAAACGGCCGCATTGCGGAGCTTGTTGGCAGCGGGGCTGCCCCCGCCACGCCGGTAGATCAGACGTTCGATGCCTCGCAGCACGTGATGCTGCCGGGGCTCATCAACACCCACCACCACTTCTTTCAGACGCTGACGCGTGCCCATCCACAAGCAATCAACAAGGAGCTGTTTCCGTGGTTGAAGGCGCTTTACCCGATCTGGGCCCGCAACGTGAAACCGCAGGCCTTTCGTCTTGCCACCCGACTGGCGCTGACAGAGCTGATGATGAGCGGTTGCTCGACAGTATCTGACCACCACTATCTGTATCCCGCTGGTCTGGAAGACGCCATGGATGTGCAGGTCGAAGAAGCCGCCAAACTGGGCATGCGGATGACGGTGACCCGCGGTTCCATGAGCTTGTCGGAGAAGGATGGCGGTTTACCGCCCGACACGATCGTGCAGGATGACGATACGATTCTGGCTGATTGCGAACGCGTGTTAAACAAATATCACGACCGTTCCGACGGTTCGATGCTGCAGGTGGCACTGGCGCCCTGCGCACCCTTCACGGTGACCAAGCGATTGATGACCGAAACCATGGATCTCGCCCATAAGCACAATTGCACCTGTCACACCCATCTGGGCGAAACGCTTGACGAAGATGCCTATTGCGTTGAGCATTTTGGTTGCCGGCCGGTCGATTATCTTGAGGAGCTCGGCTGGATGAACGATCGGGTTTGGCTCGCCCACGGCATTCATTTCAACGATGACGAAGTTCGGCGGCTTGGCAAAGCCGGCGTTGGCGTCTGCCACTGCCCCACTTCGAACATGGTACTGGCTTCTGGCCATTGCAGAACCAAAGAGCTAGAGGCGGCAGGTTCTCCGGTTGGACTGGGCGTCGACGGCTCCGCTTCCAACGATAATTCAAACCTGATCGAGGGCGTGCGTCACGCTTTGATGATTAATCGGCTGACCTATGATGCCGCAAGCGTTACCCATTTCGATGTCTTCCGCTGGGCAACGGAAGGATCGGCCAGATGCCTTGGTCGCGACGACATTGGCACCATCGCCATCGGCAAGCAGGCCGACTTTGCGCTCTATAAACTGGATGAATTGCGATTCTCCGGCGCTGGTGATCCGCTGGCCGCATTGGTACTCTGCGGCGCCCATGAGGCCGACAGGGTCATGGTGGCAGGTGATTGGCGTGTGGAGGATACTCAACCCGTCGGCATAGACGTTGCCAGACTGCGTCACCAGCATGGTGAAGCTGCCAGGGCGTTTCTGGAGAACCTTTGATGGCGGCACGCTGGATCGAAGGAATTCACTCGTTTGATGACGACCCGGGAAATGATGCCACCATCGTGGTTCAACCCCTTGGGGCCACCGAACAACATGGTCCGCACCTGCCTTTGAACACCGATACACTGATCGCTCGCGGCGTCGTTGATCGTCTGATCCAGAAACTGAATGCACAAAATCCAGCCATGGACATACGTTTTCTGCCGGTCAATGAAGTCGGATACTCTCCCGAGCATATGGACTTTGAAGGCAGCCAAACGGAAGAATACGACAACGCGATAAATGCGTGGGTCGCCTACGGAACATCATGCTCCTTAGCGGGAGCGAACCGCTTTGTGCTCTTAAATGCACACGGTGGCAATTCGCCGCTCGTTTCCATTGCGATGCAGGAAATACGGGTCACGACAAAGTCCCTGGCAGTCGGCACAAAATGGGATCGCTTCGTCAAGGGAAGCGGCATTGTTTCTGACAATGAAGAGGCGTTCGGGATTCATGGCGGTGACATCGAGACCTCGGTAATGCTGGCGCTGCACCCGGAGCTGGTCGATGTGAGCAAGGTCAGGGACTTCCCCAACCTTCAGGAAGTTCTCGCGCAGGACTTCAAGCACCTGCGCGCCTACGGGCCGCACGCTTTCGGCTGGAAGGCCGGCGACTTAAACAAGTTTGGGGTAACGGGAAATGCCGCCATGGCAACCGCCGAGAAAGGCGAGGCCCTGTTGGCGCTTGCCGTACAGGGCTTGAGCGAACTGCTGGACGATGTTGCACGGTTCGATTTGGCCTTGCTGAACGATCCGTGAGGCCTATGTTCTGGTTCGGCACCAAAGATGAGAACTTCCATGGCTGATCAAACCCCCGTCACCGTCCTCACCGGCTATCTCGGCTCCGGCAAAACGACACTTTTGAATCGCATTCTGTCCGAGGAACACGGCAAGAAATACGCGGTAATCGTCAACGAGTTCGGCGAGATCGGGATTGACAATGATCTGATTGTTGAAAGCGACGAAGAAATCTACGAGATGAACAATGGCTGTGTGTGTTGCACGGTGCGTGGCGATCTTGTTCGGGTTGTCCAGGGCCTGTTGAAGCGCAAAGGCCGGTTTGACGGAATTCTCGTGGAAACCACCGGACTGGCTGACCCGGCGCCTGTGGCTCAGACTTTCTTCATGGACGAAGACGTACGCGCCAGAGCTCAACTTGATGCGGTGGTCGCACTTGTAGATGCGAAGCATTTTCCATTGCGCCTGAAGGATGCGCCGGAGGCAGAAGATCAGGTGGCTTTCGCAGATGTCGTGGTGCTCAATAAGACCGATCTGGTAAATCAGGAAGAACTTGAAAAGGTTCGTGCCACGATTCGAAAGATCAATCCGCACGCCAAAATCCACACCGCCGAACGTTCAAATGTCGTACTCAATGAAGTTCTGGACCGCGGCTCCTTCGATCTTGACCGTATTCTCGAGGATGACCCTCATTTTCTGAACACTCAGGACCATGATCACCCTGACCACGAATGTAGCCCGGACTGCGACCATGATAATCACCACCACGATCATGCCCACAATCACGATCACGAATGCGGCCCGGATTGTGACCATGAACATCACAAACTTGATGCAAAAACCCACGACACGACGGTGAAATCCATCTCTCTGCGCGCCGGCGACATGGACCACGAAAAATTCTTCCCGTGGATTAACAAGCTCACGCAGGTTGATGGGCCGGATATCCTGCGTCTGAAAGGCATCGTGGCGTTCAGCGGCGACGACGACCGTTTCGTTGTCCAGGGTGTTCACATGATTGTTGAGGGCGACCATCAGCGCCCCTGGCGCAAGGACGAAAGGCGTGAGACGCGGCTCGTTTTCATCGGTCGTAACCTTGATCGCGAAAAGATTGAGCGCAGCTTCAACGCCTGCATTGCCGCCTGAACATGGCCATCGTCGCGCCGTTTGACTTCGACTGCCATGTGGAATGGGCGGGTTTTATCAATGACCAACCCGCCTTTGCACTGGTCGAGGGCCAGGTCCGTTTCCCAACATGTGCGGACAAGGCCATAGAAGCCCATGAGGGTTTGCTGTCGGCAGCATTGTCTCTTGACCGCAAAAGTCTGATTACCGGCGGTGAGGATGGTCGCGTTGCCCGCTCCAGTGAAGCCGGTGTCGAGGAACTGGCCTGTCAGCCCGGCAAATGGATCGATGTCGTGGCTTGCGGCCCAAACGGTGCCGCGGGCTTTGCATCAGGTCGCACTGCATGGGTCAAAACAGCGGATATGTTAAAGCAGTTCGATCACGAACGGGCTGTTGAAGGTCTTGATTTCGCCCCCAGGGGCATGCGCCTGGCCTGCGGCCGCTACAACGGCGTCTCGCTCCACTGGATCGCGGGACAGGCTGCGGCTGTCGATTTGCACTGGGACGGTGCTCACACCAAAGTATTGTACTCTCCAGACGGCAAATACATTGTCACGTCGATGGCTGAGAATGCCCTTCATGGCTGGCGGCTGGACGACAGAAAATCGGGTGATGGCAAGCACATGCGCATGACCGGCTATCCGGCAAAACCGAAAAGCCTTTCATGGTCACCGAAAGGCAAATGGCTTGCTTCATCCGGCGCACCTTCCGCTGTCTGCTGGCCATTTTCAGGCAAGGACGGGCCCATGGGCAAGGCGCCCAAAGAACTGGGCACCCAGGGCGATACGATGGTCACAAGCGTTGCCTGTCACCCTTTTGAGGATGTTGTCGCTGTCGGGTACAGCGATGGCATGGTCATGGCCATTCGCATTGAGGACGCAGATGAAGCACTGCTCCGGCGACCCGGCAAGGGTAAGGTATCATCGTTGGGCTGGGACGATGCCGGGCTCCGCCTGGCCTACGGAACAGAAGAAGGCGAAGCCGGAATCATCTCCTTAAAGGACTGACCTATCCCATTGTCGGAATTGAGAATTCCGCGCCGTCTTTGATACCGCTTGGCCAGCGCGACGTGATGGTTTTTGTGCGCGTATAAAACTTGAACGCATCAGGTCCGTGCTGATTAAGGTCACCGAAACCCGACCGTTTCCAGCCACCAAACGTGTAGTAGGCCAGCGGCACTGGAATCGGCACATTGATACCGACCATGCCGATATTGATGCGCGCGGCAAAATCCCTTGCTGCATCGCCGTCCCTCGTGAAGATGGCAACACCATTGCCATATTCATGCGTCATGGCGAGGTCGAGCCCTTCCTCATAATCCTTGGCGCGCACCACGGAAAGAACCGGACCGAAAATTTCTTCCTTGTAGATCGACATGTCACGCGTGACGTTGTCGAACAGACAACCGCCGATGAAAAAGCCGTCCTCGTAGCCTTGCATGGAAAACTCGCGGCCGTCGACGACAAGGTCCGCACCTTCCTTCAAGCCAGCATCAACATAGCCTTTGACACGGTTGTAGGCCTCTCTGGTCACGAGTGGGCCGAAATCGGCATCGTCGCCTGCTGTGTAAGGTGCAATTTTCAGGCTCTCAACACGCGGAGTAAGCTTCGACATCAGCCGATCAGCCGTATCTTCGCCCACCGGAACGGCAACGGAAACAGCCATGCAGCGTTCGCCGGCGGCGCCGTATCCGGCACCAACCAACGCATCCACGGCCTGATCCATATCAGCATCAGGCATGATGATCATATGGTTCTTGGCTCCGCCAAAACACTGGACGCGCTTTCCGTTTGCGCAACCGCGCGTATAAACATATTCAGCAATTGCGGTGGAACCGACAAATCCCACGGCCATGATGTCTTCGTGGTCGAGAATGCCATCTACAGCTTCTTTGTCTCCATGCACCACATTGAGAATGCCGTCGGGTAATCCAGCTTCGCTCATCAATTGCGCCAGCATGTTGGGCACCGAGGGATCACGCTCTGATGGCTTGAGAATGAAGGCATTGCCACAGACTATGGCTGGGCAGAACTTCCACATCGGGATCATTGCCGGGAAGTTGAAAGGCGTGATCCCGGCGACCACACCGAGCGGCTGCTTGACCGAATGCATATCGATACCGGGGCCAGCGCCTTCCGAAAACTCGCCCTTGAGCATCTGTGGCGCGCCAATGCAGAATTCCGCGACTTCAAGCCCTCGAATGATATCGCCCTTGGCGTCCGGAACCGTTTTCCCGTGTTCGCGCGACAGCGCCTCAGCCAGCTTATCCATGTCGCGATGCAGCAAGCGGACGAATTCCATCATCACGCGGCCACGCTTTTGTGGATTTTGCGCAGCCCAACCCGGCTGGGCTGCCTTTGCTGCTGCAACAGCGGCGTTCAGCTCATTCGCCGAAGCAAGAGGTACCTGAGCCTGAACTTCACCCGTAGCCGGGTTAAAAACGTCAGCGGTCCTCCCGGATGTTCCTGAAACCAGCTTGCCGCTGATATAATGTTGAATTTCTTCCATGCTGGGGCCTTCCGCAGAACTGTGTTTGCAGTTCAATAGGACAGGAATTCATCCAAGGGAAGTAGCCCACGACCGATCACGAGCTCTAATTCAATCCAACCAATTGTTTGCGAAAGATTGTGCACAGTACCTGGTAGGTGCCGCCGCCGGCATGGATGAGTTCAAAAATCTGCCCGTCATCCTGCCAGCCCATTTTGCGGTAGAACGCAGCCGCCCGATCATTCCCGACCGCGCAGTGCAGAAACGCTTCCCGGGCACCTTGTTCGGCGAGCCGTTCTTCGGCAGCTAAGATAAGATCGCGGGCAATGCCCTTCCCGCGGCCGGCCTGAGCTACGAACAGCTGGTGGAGTTGTTCTGGTTTGGTCGACACAAGGCCGACAGGTGCGCCATCAATGCGGCCAACAAGTGTGTTACCGAGATTGTCGGTAATCCTGCCGACAAAGGCGTCAAATTTCCTGGCCCTCACAAGACCGGGACTAACGATTTCTGCGTGGGCCTCGTGCCATGCTTCGTGCCAGATACCGGCCAAAACACCCTCCTCACCTGCCCGAGGCTCGGTGATCGAAATGAGAGCGGTCACAAGCCGTCTACCGGCACTTTCAAATAGCGTTTGCCGCTGGCATCGGGCTCAGGCATTTCGCCCGCCCTCATATTGACCTGCACGCTGGGAATTATCAGCTTTGGCATGGACAATTGAGCGTCCCGTTCCGTGCGCATCTTGACGTATTCGTCCTCGACTACCCCGTCATGTACATGGATGTTTTTGCTGCGCTGCTCTCCCACACTGGTTTCCCAGGCAATTTCTCGGCCACCCGGGCCGTAATCATGGCAAATGAACATCCGCATCTCAGAGGGCAGCGAGAGAACCTTCTTGATCGAGGCGTAGAGTTCCCGGGCATCACCTCCCGGAAAATCGCATCGCGCCGATCCGCCATCGGGCATAAACAAGGTATCACCTGCGATGATCGCATCGCCGATAACATGCGCCATGCAGGCCGGCGTATGGCCAGGCGTGGCAATCACGAAGGCATCAAGTCCGCCAATCTGGTAGGTGTCACCTTCCTCGAACAAGGCATCAAACTGACTGCCATCGCGCTGGAACTCGGTTCCCTCATTGAAGATCTTGCCAAATATGTCCTGGACCTCGATCACCCGCGCTCCAATGCCAAGCTTACCCCCCAGTTGTTCCTGCAGATAGGGAGCAGCTGACAGATGATCCGCGTGAACGTGGGACTCGATGATCCACTCAACATCCAGCTTATGTTGTTTGACATAGGCAATCAGGGCGTCGGCGGATTTCTTAGACGTACGACCCGATGCAAAATCGAAATCCAGCACACTGTCATAAAGGGCGCAGGCGCTGGAACCCGGGTCTTTCACACAATAGGATATTGTGTTGGTTTCGGGATCAAAAAAGCCTTTGACCTCGGGTTTTTGCGTCAAATCAACCGGCCAGTCCATCTCGTCTCCTCGCCTTCGGGCACCGGGTTCTTATCATCAGTTTGCCACCCTACAGTGCTGTTGGCAAAGTCAACAAGTGATCAGTAGTCTCATGCCATGGACAGGATAATCTTGGGTGGCGCCTTGCCATCGTGAATGTCCATGAAACTCTGCGCTCCATCATCCAGCGAGCGGATCTCGATCCACTCGCGGTTTTGTACGATGCCGCGCGCCAGCAACTTGAGCGCCGCAGCAAAATCGTAGCGCGAGTAGCAATAGGTTCCCGCGAACGTGATCTCCTGCAGTGTGATCCGCCGCGTATCAACGCCCTCGCTGCTGTCCTGCAGGCCGACATGAATGATGGTGCCACCGGGCATGGCGAGAGCACAGGCGGCTTTCCTCGTCACCCCCATACCGACAGCATCAAACACCAAATCTGCAGTCTCGGGTTCCGGCCCGCCGGCAGCCGGATCGTAAGCTGTTACGGCACAGGCCTTCTCGAGCACAGCACGACGCTTCTCGTTGGGTTCAGCGATCCAGAGGTCCTTGCAGCCCTGGTCAGCCAATACCAACGCCGTCAAAACACCAATCGCTCCCCCGCCGAGGACAACACACCGGCTTTCGGCGATAGGGCGGCGAACCGTCTTTCGCGCCATCTCAACAGCATGAACACAAACCGCCAGCGGCTCGGCAAGTGCCGCATCTTCAAACGACAATTCATCCGGCAGGGGATAAAGGTTGCGTTCCTGTGCAACGGTCTGCTCGGCATAGGCACCCGGCAGCTGCATACTCATCAGTTTTCGATCCGCGCACAAATGATCGTCGCCGCAAAGACAGTGGCGGCAGGTTCCGCACGTATGCAGGGGATTAATCGCGACGCGCTTGCCCGCATATGCACCGTTGCGGGGAATGCCCACCGCTTCATGGCCCAGGATAAGGGGCGGCACCCGGCGTTCGTCGTGGCCATGCCAGGCATGCATGTCGGAACCGCAAATTCCGCAATGAGATACGTCGATGTGCACCTCGTCGTTGCCCGCTACCGGGTCCGGAGCATCGCGTAACTCGGACTGCATGGTTCCCGTATAGTAAAGTGCTCTCATACGATTGCTCCCCTCTCTCCAAGTATCCAACGCAGGACATCATAATAGTCAAAAACCAACGCGACTGCGATTACCGCAGTCAGAAGGAACATGGCGCTCCGCGACAAAATACGGGCCGGCGGATCGTTACGCAGGCGTTGCACGAGATAGAACAACAGGGGCGTCCAAAAGATGACATGGCCAACCCCGAGCAGCCGAACCATGCCGAGCCAGGCATGGAGGCCAAGCACGGATCCGTATGCGCCCACGGTCAAAATGAAGACCACCAGAGCATCTTTGCGAGTCTCTTTTCCTAACAACAGAACGATAACGATGAGCAAGGGCAATGTGCCGAGCACATTGATCCAAAGTTGCACCCACTGCGGCAGCAGCAGGGCGTCTTTCGCAAACGCTTCCACTGGATTCTTCCGGTTTACTCGATCCCGAGATCGAAGTTCTCACCTGCAAAATATTTACGCAACCTTGCGTCACCTGCACGGGCATGAGCTTCCATGCCTTCCAGGCGTGAAATACGGGCGGCGGCCTGCCCCACTTCACGGTTGGCTTCACGCGTCATGCGCTGCGTTGTGACAACTTTCAGAAACTTGTGCACCGAAAGCCCGCCTGTGTAGTGGGCGGCGCCTTTAGTGGGCAGAATATGGTTGGTGCCGGAGCACTTGTCACCATAGCTCACTGTTGTTTCCTCACCGATAAAGAGCGAGCCGTACGAAGTCAGGTTTTCCGTATACCAGTCATCGATCGATGTCTGGAGCTCCAGATGTTCAGAAGCATACTGGTCCGAAATCTTTGCACATTCCTCTTTGGTATCGCAGAGTATGACTTCGCCATAATCGCGCCAGGAAACAGTCGCCGCAGCTTTGGCAGTATCTGGCAGAGCTCGGATCAATCCATCCATCAGCGCCATCGTGTCATCGGCAAGCTGCTGCGAAGTTGTAAACAGCCATGCCGGCGAATCCAATCCATGCTCTGCCTGGGACACCAGGTCCTCGGCCACGATCTGCGGATCGGCCGTTTCATCAGCAATAATCCCGATCTCTGTCGGGCCGGCAAACATATCAATGCCGACGCGACCATAGAGCATACGCTTGGATTCAGCGACAAACCGGTTGCCGGGTCCGGCAAGAAAATTGGCCGGTTTGCCGGTAAACAGCCCAAAGGCCATGGCGGCGATTCCCTGTACACCACCCAGAGCAAGGATGTGGTCGGCGCCGCACAGGTCCATCGTGTAGAGTATGGCAGGATTGACGCCCTCGCCCGGTTTTGGTGCTGAACAGGCGACAACGTTCTCGACACCGGCAACCTTCGCCGTTCCTACCGACATAATTGCAGATGCCACATGGGCATAGCGGCCGCCTGGAACATAGCAACCAGCAGTCGTCATCGGTATCAGCTTTTGCCCGGCCCACAAGCCGGGTGACAATTCAGTTTCAAACTCTGAAATCGACGCTCTTTGGGCCTCGGCAAACTTCTTTACCCTGTCAAAGGCAAATCGGATATCGTCCTTGAGCCTCTTCGAGACCTTGGCGCCTGCGGCTTCGATCTCCTCCCGTGTGACGACAATGTTTCCAGTAAAATTGTCAAGCTTCTCGCCATAAGCACGAGCCGCGTCCTCGCCACCTGCTTCGATCTCCGCCAGCATATTGGCAACGATTTCGCGGGTTTCATCCTCGCCCGTTGCAGCGGTCTTTTCAGCTTTCTTCAAATAGGTGATTGGCATTTGCGTGTTGGGCTTTCTTTGTGTTTTCCGGTCCTCCCTGAAGCGGGAGGACCGGAGCAGACCCGTTTCGCCAGGTCTGCCCGGTTTAGTTCAGTGATCACTGCTGTCCGTAGCCGACATAGCTGAAGAACGGTTGTGCATTGCCGGACAACCAGTCCGGGAACCACAAAATAATGCCAGGAAAGATAAACATCAGCGTCAGACCGATTACCTGAATGACCATGAATTGCATCATCCCCAGATAGATGTCTTTCAGATCCCATTCCGGCACCACGCCCTTGAGGAAGTAAGCGGACAAGGCAACCGGTGGCGAGAGCCATGCGGTCTGCAGGTTAACCGCGACGAGGATCGCAAACCAGGTCAGGTTTACGTTCAGGCTCACCAGCAGTGGCACGAGGATCGGTACGATGATCAGCACGATCGGCACCCATTCCAGCGGCCAGCCCAGCAGGAAGACCAGTGCCATGACAAAGATCAGCATCGCCATGACAGACAGGTCAAAGGACAGCAGTACTTCAGTCAGGAACTTGGGCGTTCCGAGGTTCGAGAAGACCGCACCAAAGAAGTTGGATGCCGCCACCAGGAACATGATGAGGACCGTAATCTCCAGCGTCTTGATGAGGGCGTCGTAGAACTTTGTTACCGTCAGCTTGCGATAGGCCAGTGACAGCAGGATGGCACCGAAGGCACCGCAGGCAGAGGCTTCGGCAGGTGTCGCCCAGCCGGCAAGGATCGAACCAAGAGCAAATGCGATGAGTACGGTCGGCGGGACCAGACCCATGAAGAACTCGTACCACAGGTCGGAGAAATAGAAGCCGCCCGGTCTGTTGGCGCGAGTCCATTTATAGGCGAACGCCATGAAGCCGATCCAGATGAGCGGGAACAGGAGACCGGCCAGAGGGAACAGCGCAAGCGCGCCTGATGCACCCGCCGTGATCAACCACACCATGATGACAAGTGACGCCATGACCAGCGTCACTTCAAGCATATAATAGGGCGAAGTCTCTGGCTGATCTTCCTTGGGAAGGATCGGCCCCAGACTTGGATTGATCCAGCAGCGACCCAGCGCATAGAGCATGTAGAGCAGGGCCAGAACGACACCTGGAATAATTGCCGCGCGGAACAGATCTGTTACAGGAATTTCAAGCACGGGTCCCATGACGATCAGCATGATCGACGGTGGAATGAGGATGCCCAGCGTACCACCGGCGGTAATCGTACCGGCAGCGAGGCGCACGTCATATCCCGACTTGTTCATTGTCTTCGCAGCCATGATGCCCAGAATGGTGACTGAGGCGCCGACAATACCGGTGGCTGCCGCAAAGATGGTCGATACGAACAGGACCGCGATAAACAGCGCACCACGGGTGCGGCTCATCATCAACTGCACCGCATTAAACAGGCGCTCCATGAGCCCTGCCTGCTCCATCACAATCCCCATGAGGATGAACAGCGGAACTGCAACGAGCTGGTCATCGAGCATTGTCGAGTTCACCTGCAGGGTCATCAGGAAGAACGTGACCGCGCTGCCTGCACCCCAGGATCCAAACGTGAAGGCAAGGAAGATCAGGGTGAAGGAAATCGGGAATCCGACAAAAATGGAAAACAGCATGGCACCGAGCATCAGCAGGCCGATTGCCGGTTTGGTCAGGCCGAATCCGCCACCAAACGCGGCGTCGAACCACTCGTCGAAGGGAACCGCATCCGGAAAGAAGATGGACACGAAAATGACTGCCAGAATAACAATATAGGCTGGCAATATGCGCAGGAACTTACGCTCGCGCTCCTTGCCCATGTCATAGAAGGCGCGGAAAAGTTCCGGCAATCCCTGCAGCAGGAGCAACAGGGCACCGACGGGCATCGCGAGGCGGGCAGGCCAGAGTACCGGTGCCCAGGTCGAATCCATCGTGGTTTCGCCGCGCTGAAAGGCAGCCCACCAGAAGTCAGCTGAGGTCCAGAAAAAGAACAGCATCGCGGGGAAGTAGAGCAGCAGGTAAAGGCTCGCATCGACGGTTGCCTGCGTCTTCTTTTCCCAATTTCGATAGAGAAAATCGGCGCGAATATGGACACCGCGCAGCAACGCATATCCGGCAGCAGCCATGAAGATCACACCACTCGACATGCGCGACAGATCATAGGCCCACAGGGTGGGGCCAAGCCCCAGAGAAATCGCGAGCTCGTTCATGCCCCAGCCAGTCAGGGTTCCGAACAACGTCCGCGCCACAACTTCGAACACCATGACGAATATCAGGGGCACAAGAAGGATGCAGATAATGCGCCCGGCCCACAGGTTCAGCACGTCAATGAATGCTGTGATCGGCCGTTGCCACGGTGTCATGTCCTCAGGGGTTTCCCCCGGCTCTTCAGACCGTCGCTCCGCGATCAGCTCATCGGTAATGTCGAGCTGTTCGATCTCTTCTTGAGTAACTTCTTCGGCCATGATGGCTTCCTCCCCTTAGGCATTAAGTCCGTTAACCGGACCCTGCCCGGTTCCTCCCAGACACCCAGTTCAATGTCGGTTTGTCATTGTCGCGAGTTTGGAACAACCGATCCATTCGGCAGCAAACGCGGGAAAAAGACAAGTTGTGTCAGGAAATAAGGGCGGGAACAAAAGTTCCCGCCCTTCGTAAACGCCTTGCGTCTACTTACTTTTTCAGGCTGTCGGCATAGGCCTTACCGAGAGCGGCGTTGGATGCCTGCGCACCAGCCCAGAATGGAACCGCAATTGCTGCGAATTCTTTCTGGCTGTCATACACTTTCTTGAAGAACGCGTTCTCTGCAGCGTTCGTTTCAAGCAATGCCTTTGCAGCATTCATGTAAGCCGGGAAGTAATCAGCTGGCGTGTCGTGAAGGATAACGCCATCTTCTTCCACCAGCTTTTTCAGTGCCTTGCCGTTTTCGAAAATGCGGTAGGACATGGCTTTTGAAAGCGAAGCGTTTGCTGCAACTTCCAGGGCCTTTTTCTGGTGGTCGGTCATGCCGTTGTAGACGTCACCGTTGATGTACATGTCAGCGTTCACCACAACCTGGTGAAGACCCTGCAGATAGTAGTGCTTCAGCACTTTCTGGAAACCGAACACGGAGTCAGGCTTCGGGCAGCACCATTCAGCAGCATCGATCGTGCCTTTTTCAAGGGCTGGCAAAATGTCTCCGCCACCCATGGCAACCGAGGCAACACC
>CALIOE010000126.1 GCA_938044775.1 uncultured Rhizobiaceae group bacterium | reverse complement strand
CAAAACAAACCTAGGAAATCAGTCTTGCGTGTAGCTGGCGTGACTGGTCAGTTTATCCCTGCCAGCGAAGAACCGTGCTGTCCGTTGTGATCAATTCCCAAAGATCATCGACCTTCTTAATCGACCTGACGATGCTTCCGTCCGGCAACCGGGCACCGGGTGTAACGACCAACAGATCGCCATCATCCTGGACCAGGGCGTGTCCGCGCGTGGCAAAAATGAGCTTCAGCTCGAGTGGAAACTTTTGATCTGATGGTGAGATACTTCCAGGCTCAGCCGCCCCTGGCTTGAGTCGTGACTTGTCCTTGGTCGGCCGCACCGATCCCGTGATCAGCGAGTCCACCTGTTCCGTAAAGAGTGGTCGACGATATTCAGTCTCAGTCTGTGCAAGCAGCGGCCCGGCATCCGAACCCGCTTCATCGGCGCGGGTGAATTCCATTTTGGGAGGACCGAAATCACCCGAGTTCTGATAGACATGCCAAGGAAGGTAAGCGCTGGCCGCAGCCAGGCATAGGCCAAAAAACCCCAGTGAAAAATCCAGAACACGACTTTTAAACACCCGGTTGGGAATCCTGCGTTTGCGTGCTCTGCTCTCCCGACGGCTGTGCGTCCGTTGATTCCTGTGAACTCTCGTCATGATTGCCTTTCAGGTAAGAAACCAGATCATCAAATGGATTGCTTGACAGAGGGGCATCTGCGGCCTGGCAGAGAGCCTCATAGATCGCCGGGACCGTTTCCACCGCCTTGTCAAGATGCGGATCCGAGCCAGGACGCCAACCGCCGAGCATGCGAAGGTCGCTCGTATCCTCAAAGCGCGAGATCATTTTCCGCAATTGCAAGACGAGAGCCCGCTCATCAGCAGCCCATGCCTTGTCAGCTAACCTCGACAACGAACGCAACGGATCGACCGGTGGATACCGGCCCTGATCCGCTATCGAGCGATCCAGCACCAAATGTCCGTCAAGAATACCGCGCACCGAATCTGCAATGGGATCGTTGTGATCATCGCCATCGACCAGCACCGTGATGATTGCGGTGATTGAGCCTTGCTCTTCGGCGCCGGGTCCGGCCCGCTCCAGCAGCTTTGGCAGCTGACCAAAAACCGATGCCGGATAGCCACGGGCAATAGGAGGTTCGTTGCGCGAAATGCCAATTTCCCTCAAAGCATGCGCATAGCGTGTAACCGAATCCATCAGCAACAGCACGCGCTTTCCCTTTCTTCGCAGACTCTGGCAGATGTCCAGAGCGAACTCCGGGGCGCGCCGTCGCAATATCGGGCTCTCGTCGCTTGTCGCAACCACGGCGATTGTTTTGGCCATATGCTCCGGCCCGATTGACTCTTCCAGAAACTCCCGGACTTCACGATTTCGCTCTCCCACCATCGCCACAACCACAGCGTCGAATGCTTCCGACCTGGCGAGCATTGAGAGCAGAGTGGATTTTCCCACACCTGATCCGGCAAAAATTCCGATGCGTTGCCCAAAACAAAGCGGCGTGAATATATCGATGACCCGGATGCCGGTTCTTATCGGTTGATTGACACGCGCACGCTTCATGGCATGACATTCTGCGACCGCATCTTGCCCGGCATTTTGAACTGTATCGGTGGAAGGTCTTGGCAATTCATCGACCGGATTGCCGACTGCGTCAAAGATTCGGCCGAGCCATGATTCATCCGGTACAACCGAACGCTTTTCCTCGACAAAACCGGTTTGCCCGATGGTCAGTGTTTCAGTATCGGCAAAGGGGCAGACAATGACATGTTCGCCCTCAATGTCGACGACTTCAGAGACGACGTCATCACCTATACGAACCAGGCCTCCCAGCTTTACACGTTGAGCAAGACCAAGAAGTTTGACCCGGCTGGGAGAAATCGCCGTAACCACGCCACCATGTCGTAACAGCCCGTCGCTGCTCGCCAGGGACGACAACATCTCGCCAACACGCAGTAACGCAGTCATATTTAGTTGCTACCGCCGAGTGTCTTTATCGCCTCCTCAAGCGACCCTTCACTGTCTCTTATGAGTGCCGCGATATTGTCGAATGTCCGATGAACCATGATGAGCTTGGACATTTCATCGACCGGATTAACATTCGACTCCTCGAGATATCCCTGGATCAACCCGACGTCGGAGCGGTCAACGACCGGCTCCGGCGGAGTTTCAGCAATAATTCCCGAATTTCCGTATCGGCGGAAATCAGCAGTTGGCTGGTACTCAAAAAGACCGATAGCTCCGGTCTGAACTCCATTCTGGATCAGAAAACCATCCCGGCCCGCCCGGGGGATTCCTCCGGCAGGATCAAGCTGCACCGGGGCACCACCGGCATCCAGTACTGCGTGTCCGTCCAGCGTGACCAACTCTCCGGTTTCCTGCATCTTGAACCGGCCGTCCCGTGTCACCACTGTTCCCACCGGAGTTTCAGCCGCAAACCAGACGTCGCCTTGAACTGCGAAATCGAGCTTGCCGCCGGTTTCCTCCACTCCGCCTGACATGGGAGAGACGTAGGACTTACCCTCGGTCACAAATGAAGATGATGTCTTGGTGACTCCATTGAGGACCTCATCAAAGCGGACTTTGCCCGCACGAAACCCGGTGGTGTTTGAATTTGCCACGTTATGGGCGATTGTGTTCAGTCTTTTTTCGAGCGCTACCTGAGACGACAGGGCAACGTAAATACCATTCTCCATCGGCCCGCTCCGTCTATCGCAGTGTTTGAATTGTCAAAAGAAGGTCGGTTGAGACCCCATAAGCGGGACCCTGGTTGAACAACAACGAAGTGTTGTCCGTTCGCGGCTGAACCGCGTCCCACAAATTGACAAATCGTTCAATGAATTTTCCAAGTTTCTCCGGATCCGCAAAGTCACTTATGTCGAGGCGCTCATCAAGCATTTCGACCTGCCTGTCGATATCGAGAAACGCAGTTTCCTCCGGGATTTGCAGTACTTGTCGAACCACTGTCGACAATGCACGGTCGGCCAGGATTCCCTCTGTCGTTGTCAGCGACGGTGCCTGACGTTCGAAATAAAGGGCCAGACGCACACCTTCATTGGCGCTGCCGGCATTCTCCTCCAACTGCTGGCGCAGATACTTGTCGACAACTCCCTGCTGCGCCCGGCTGAACGATGTGGTTGCTTCGTCATATCTGGCGAAGTCAAAGGTTTCTGCCAGGTTCCGATATCGCGCATCGGCGAGACGATTTACGAACGCACTGTCATCATCCCTCCCTTCTTCAAATACCTTTGTCACCAGCGCCTTGGCGTATGTCATCTCTTCGAGTCCGTGGGCCTTCATGGCGTAGGCAAACAATCGGTCGTCCTGAACGAGATCTTCAATCGACTTAACGTTTCCGATGTTTTCAAGATAATAGTCGGTCTCTCGTTGAACGAGTTGATCCGATTGAACGACCTCAAGCGAACGGGGAAGGTCACGAACCGCGTTCTGATATCCAAGAAATGTGCTGATCATTGCGACGTCCTTCATTTAGCCGCTTCAATTTCCAACATCAGCCTTGTGCGAAGCTACCCTTGTCGACGCGGACACAAATCAAGCCCCACGCAAGGATAAGTTTCTACTTCTGAAAATGGCATTTCAGATGAGGTCAACTTCTTGGGAATCATAATTGGACTGATTATTACGCTTGGATGTGTGCTGGGCGGCTACATGGCAATGGGCGGTTATATTATGGTCCTTGCCCAGCCGTGGGAGTTTGTCATCATCGGCGGCGCCGCGATCGGAACATTCCTGGTGGCAAACCCGATGGAGGTGGTCAAGGATTCAGGCAAGGGGCTTGGTGAAGCCATGTCGGGCAAAACGCCGACCGATACGGACTATATGGAGCTGCTTGGCCTGCTTTACTCGCTTTTGCGCGAAGTAAAAAACAAACCCAAGAACGAAGTGGAAGGTCACATAGACAATCCCGAGGAGTCGAGCATCTTTCAGGCCCATCCAATGGTGTTCGCCGACGTCCCACTGAGAAACTTCATCTGCGACTACATCCGGCTGATTCTTGTCGGCAATGCCCGCCCCCACGAAGTTGAAGCCCTCATGGAAGAGGAAATCGGAACAATCAGGCACGAGAGGATGGAAGCTGTTCATGCTCTCACGACAATAGGCGACGGCCTGCCTGCTCTGGGAATCGTTGCCGCCGTTCTGGGGGTGGTCAAGGCAATGGGAGCGATCGACAGCTCACCGGAAGTTCTCGGTGGACTTATCGGGGCGGCACTGGTCGGAACCTTTGTTGGTATTTTCCTGTCCTACGCTGTTGTCGGCCCGATCGCTCAAAAGCTGAAAATTGTCCGCGAGCAGAAACTGCGCATCTATTTTGTTTCCAAACAGACTCTGATCGCCTCCATGAACGGCGCGATGCCGCAAATCGCACTGGAGTTCGGGCGCAAAGCCATCGCTTCCCACAACCGGCCGTCTATTGATCAGGTTGAGGAGCAGATGATGAATTCCGGCTCAGCGCAGGCGGCCTGATATGAGCACTCCCATAAGCCCGTCGGAAATGCAGGCACAGATCGTTGACCGATTGTTACACGGAAAATCTGAGGAACCCGGAGATGCTAAGGTTCTTCAAAAATTCTGCAAGCAGCTCGGTGAAAGCCTCGAAGGGCTATTCAAAGATCGGTTTCACCATGAGGCCAGCGTGGAAGAAGAGCATATTTCCAAAGCTGACTTTGCAGATTTCGCGGGTTCAGCTTCCGAAGTCGAGCTGCTGGCGATAGCCAGGGACCAAAGCGACGCCCCTTGTTTGGTATTGAAGTATTCCAGGCAGGACGTTGCCGTACTTTCACGGCTCATCTTTGGCGGAGATCTCGATACCGCAGCAGAGGCGCAGGAACGCGCATTCACAATTTCAGAACTCGGTATCGTTCATCTGTTTTCGCAGATGGTGGCCAAAACAGTTCTGAAAATGATGGCGATGAAGTTTGGCTCTGTCGCAGTTTTCGTTCCTGAAGAACTGGACCTTGATGAGCTGCCCGAGACCGATGCATTACTTGGAAGATACGAGATCAAAACACTGGCCTGCCTATGCGAGTTGAAAATGGTATTTCCAGAACGCTGGGGAACCGGGCGCGAGCCAGACGCTGAGTCACAGAATACAAACGCCAGTCACACAACGAATGAGGAGCTGATGCGCTCCAGCGTCCCGGCCGTTGTACAGCTTTCTGCTCAACCAAAGTCCCTGCATCACATTCGCAACCTTCGTGTTGGAGATTGCATCCCTTTGCTTGCCGGGCCGGCACTGACAGCCAAACTCAGCGTTAGAGACAAGGTCGTCTGCACCGGACAACTGGGTAGATCGCGGGACCTCTATAGTTTTCAGGTTGGCGAGACGAACAAATCAAATCAGGGCAATTCAGACGGCGCCTCAAGCCTGAAATATTGATACTGAAGTAACACATATCGGAGTAATTTAATGGGCGATGCAGCCGTCGAAGAACAGACTTCAGTGCCATCGGATGCCGTCGATGAGACGGTTGAGCCTGGGAATGAACTTGACCGGGCTATTGAAGAACTTAATGGTCTTAGCGAAGCCATGGGACCACCTGCCGGCCAGTCGTCTGGCACAGCTCCCCACCGCTCAGGTGGAACGGCTGCAGGCGACTTCATACTCGACATCCCCATCGACATCCACGTCATTATCGGCAGCACTGAACTGACGGTCGCTGAGCTCCTTGCGCTTGAGGGTGGGAAAGTCATTGCGCTCAACAGACGCATCGGTGAACCGGTAGATATCATGGTCAATGGTAGAAACATTGCCAAAGGCGAAATCACCGTGATGGAAGACGATGAGAGCCGATTTGGAATCAAGATAACCGGCCTCATCGGCAATCAGGCCTAGTCTCGAAAAGCTGGAACTCCTCGTTTGACCACACTCACCGAACTTGCTCCCGCTCAAAAAGCTGCCGCAGTTCTTGTCGCTTTGGGCAGGGAACGCGCTGCAAATCTACTCGAGCATTTTCAGCAGGAAGAAATCCGAATACTGCTTCTGATCACAAAGGAGCTCAACAACATCCCTCAGGAGCAACTCGACGAGTTGGTAGAAGAGTTCGAGGCGGAGTTCATGGCCGGCACGGGCCTGATGGATTCATCCAGCACAATGCAATCGATCATCGAAGATGCTTTGACGCCGGAACAACTTGCCGAACTCCAAAGCAGCGAAGACGCGGTGGAAGTGGTCATGAAGACCAAGTCAGCATGGGAGATTCTTGACGAAGTCGAGGACGAGGACCTGGCCGACTTCCTGATGCTGGAAAACACCCAGGTCGCAGGCTTCATTCTATCCAGGATCTCATCTGACAGGTCAGCGCAAATTCTGTCTTCGCTCGACAACGACGCCCGCAGGAGAATCGTCTCTGCGATGATTTCGTCCAGACCGGTCTTGCCGGAAGCCAAAGAAATGCTGGAACGTATCCTTAAGGAGAAGTTTGGGCGTTCCATAGGGAAGGACAAAGGTGCGGGCAGCCGGCGGCTCGTCGCAGGAATAATGAATGAGCTTGATCAGGAAACTTCCGAAAGCCTTTTCAACGAACTTGCCGGCACAGTGGAGCAGACGGCACTCCAGTCATTGAAATCCATGATGTTCCGGTTCGACGATCTGCTTCTCCTGGAGCCTGCAGCCCGTGCGGTGATATTTGACCAGGTGCCGACGGAAGTCACAACTCTTGCTCTCAGAGAAACGACCACCGAAATGATCGAAGCTGTGTTGTCAACTCTGGGGCAGAGATCGAGGCGTATGCTTGAGTCGGAGCTCGCCACAGAGTCTTCTGCGAGTCCAGAAGAGGTCATCCGCGCCCAGAGGCAAATCGCATCCACCGCCCTGAAGCTCGCGGGTGAAGGCACAATCAATTTGCCAAGCACCGAACAGGCCGCCTAACAGGAACAGCTTTGCAAAATGTCGGAAAGTGAGGACAAAGACAGCAAGACCGAGGAACCAACTGAAAAGAAGTTGAAGGACGCCCTCGAAAAGGGCCAGACAGCAGTTTCGCGCGAACTTCCGCTGTTGGTTTCGCTGGCCTGTTTCACCCTGTACTTTGTCTTTTCCGCTCCGGGCCTTGTCAGCGAGCTGACCCGCACACTCGCGGGGCTGTTCGAAAAAGTCGGGCAGACAGATATCGGCACTCCGCTTGACGCCACCAATTTTTCAACGCTGATCTCTACCAGGCTCGTGCTGCTCATGGCGCCACTTCTGTTAATCCTGATGGCCGGAGGCATTATTGCTTCACTGGTGCAAAACGAGCCGAGACTTGTTCTTGATCGAATTGCCCCCAAAGCTACGAGAATATCAATTGCAAAGGGTTGGTCGAAGCTCTTCGGTAAGCAGGGACTGGTGGAGTTTCTGAAAAGTTTCACGAAGCTCTCATTTGCCAGCGGCGTGGTTTTTGCTGCACTTTATTCAACACCTGAGGCTTTGCTGAGCGGCATGTTTCAGCATCCCAAGGCGTTCGGTGGAGTGGTGTTCGATCTGATCGAGCGGCTCTTGATCTCTGTCTGTCTGGCCATGGTGATTGTCGCCATTGCCGATGTGTTCTGGTCACGCTTTCATTGGCGCGAAAACCTCAAGATGAGCCGCAAAGAAGTGACCGATGAACTGAAGCAAGCAGAAGGTGACCCGATCCTAAAGGCGCGCATGCGTTCTGTGGCACGTGATCGCTCGCGCCAGCGGATGATGGATGCTGTTCCGACAGCAACACTGATCATCGCCAACCCGACTCACATATCAATCGCACTTCGATTTGACGAGGCGAACGACGCAGCGCCGGTCGTCGTTGCAAAGGGACAGGACCTGATCGCTCTCAAAATTCGGGAAATTGCCCGGCAGAACAACATTCCCGTGTTTGAGCGGATTGAGCTGGCGCGGGCACTGCACAAGTCGGTAAGCGTCGAACAGATCATTCCCGCGGAGTTTTATGTCGCCGTGGCGGAACTGATCAAGATTATTTACACCCGCGCGGAGAAACAGTGAGGCAAGCATGAAAACAATGTCTGACACAGAAGACCTTGAGCAAATGATTGCCCACGCAATCATGCCATTTATTAAGGAGCTCAGAATGGTTCCGGTCGCTGACTATGTGGCGTTTCTGCGCTTCGAAAAACACAATCAAATCGCCGATATTGTGGACTCCGCTGCCGAACAATATTTCGCGCCCAATTTTCTCGCCTATCGCGACAGAGGGGGAATAGAAATTGATTGGGGAAAGAGTCCAAAGGTCGTTCTGGCTCTGGGTTTCAATACACCATCGGCCACGTTCGATTTCGAATTGTGCCTCGATCACGCCAAAGCATCGGTTTGCCTCATTAGGGTCAACGAACGAGACTCAAAATGCCAGTTAACCAACATTGGCCATGCACTTCAGCGATCGATCGAACTCAACTCGGTTAAGTCATGAGCTGACGCCGACGATGAGCAAGATTCAGTGGACTGCTGACAATCAATGAACAGTGCCAAACCAAATGTGGCATTGTTAGCGTGATTCTTTTTTGATGAGACTGCAGCTGCAAGCACACAAGTAGACTGAAAGCTGTTCGATGTGACCGGTGCGTGGGGCGCCGATCTGTGCAATTCGTTCACAACACGGTCCGGTTTGAGAGATAGTCATGAATGTTGACACGCTGGACCAACTGTCCGGCAGGATAGCAGAGGCCGATTCCCGGGAATCCCTGAACACCGTTGTCGAAAGTTTTTCGACGGCCTTTTGCGTTCACGGGCATTTCTTTGGCTCCATCAAGATCAACTCCAACAGCCGGTCGACGCATGCCGTCGAGCAGATGACGAAACTAAGCAGCGATTGGCGCTCGCAAGAAACCGAACGCTACATTGATCGGCAATTGTCACCGTTGTGGATCCAGCAAAAAAAGGGCGTTGGCAAGAATGTTCCCAAGATCTGGAACACCAGGAAAAACAGATGGGAGAACCTGGCGACCGACAAACGGAGCTTTTTGAAAAGCCGGGGTTCTGTCGACAAGCCTGAAGCGATGGCATTGTTCAGTCAATTGAGCGGAGCGAATTATGGTGTTCTGGCCGTGACCAGACCCTGCCTGAAATCTGAACTCGACGTGTCGGCCTTTCACAGCATGGGGCTACGCATATTCGACAAGATGACGTCACTCCAGGAGACGGAGTTTCTGCCTGAGCTCAGTAAGAGCGAACGGGGATGTCTTCTGTGGAGTGCATGCGGCAAAACAAGCCACGAGATTTCAATAATTCTGTCCCTTTCAGAACATACGGTAAACCACTATTTTTCAGTCGCCGCGAACAAACTGGGTGCAAACAACCGAACCCACGCAGTCGCGAAAGCGATCAGCATGGG
>CALIOE010000125.1 GCA_938044775.1 uncultured Rhizobiaceae group bacterium | reverse complement strand
CCAGCCGCACTGTACCGCGGCTTTTTGGTCTCAAAACGCAAACATGACACGAAAACCCATGGCCGAAATGCAGTTTGCGATTGTGATCGTCGACGATGCCGACAACAAAGTGGTATTGCAAATCGGGTCGGTCTTCATCGGGCGAGGATTTGACGAATCCACCGGCCTCGGCGAATGGTGTGGTCAACTTGCCGGTGCGGTAGCGACGCCACTCCAAAATACCCTTCAAAATATCGCTCGTGCCTTTTAGCGACACTCCAAACGTATCCGTTCGAGGTGACTTGTAGGCGGTTATGTAATCGATGTGATCCTGCAGATTTTTTCCAACCTCGGGGCTCTCGATCAAAACCTCGATGCCGTGTTCCCTAAGGTGACTGCCGGGTCCGACACCAGAAAGCATAAGCAGATGCGGTGTGTTGAAGGCGCCTCCTGAAAGTACAATCTCCTTGCGCGCCCTTATGACACGGTCACCGCCTTTTCCGGTTACCCAGACACCGGTTGCGGTTGGACCGGTAAACAGAATGCGGATCGCATGGGTGCCGGTCAGCACCGTGAGATTGTTCCGTCCCATGTGCGGGTGAATGTAGGCGGCTGCGACGCTGAAGCGTTCGCCGCCTTTCTGGGTTACCTGGTATTGCCCAATGCCCTCCTGCTCAGGCCCGTTGAAGTCATCGTTGATGCGAATCTGGTTTTCGCGGGCAGCTTCGAGAAAGGCGCTCGTGATTTCATGAGGAGAGCGCAGATCGCTGATGCTGAGAGGGCCATCAGCGCCGTGCAAGTCATCCGCGCCACGCGTGTTTCCTTCGGCTTTCTTGAAATAATGCAGCACATCGTCCCAGCCCCAGCCTGGATTGCCGAGGTCGCGCCATTCGTCATAGTCCGATTTATGCCCGCGAATGTAGAGCATGGCGTTTATGGCGCTTGAGCCGCCAAGTGCTTTGCCGCGCGGCTGATATCCCCTGCGTCCGTTGAGCCCGATTTGCGGGGTTGTTTTGTAGGCCCAGTTAAGAACTGGAAACGGCAAAAAGGCGCCAAAGCCCGCAGGAGCCCTTATTATTGCACTCTTGCCTTGACCACCGGCTTCGATGAGGCAAACGGAATGTTTGCCGTTTTCGCTCAGCCGGCTGGCGACGGTGCATCCACCGGAGCCACCGCCAACAACGATATAGTCGAATTCTTCTGCCAAATTGTCTCCCATACGGCATTCTCAACCCGGCTCAACCCGGCCGAAGTCGGTTCGACAAAGGTAAGCAGATATGTCGGGCGGATGCTACTTGAGGTCGCGGAGCGCTGGTACGAGGTCGCCATATCCGGTTTCCCGACGCTCATATTCCAGCCCAAGGAACCTGGCGGCATCCTCCGCTCTGGCATCCAATTGGGGGTCCGGTTCCTGAACCAGATAGACCAGCTTTTTGTAATTGCCGAACATCATCTCAATCAGTTCAGGATGTTTGTCGAGCTTGAGAGGATCAATCATGAAGGCCCGAAACTGGCGGGCCAGAAAATCCGTCAGGAAGAAGCTGTGAATGTCGTCCTCATGCCGCTCGGCAAAGGAATTATTGCCCCAAAAAAACGAGTAGCAATGCGGTCCCGCAATGCGTTCGACCCCGTGTTTCGCGCAAATCCTGTCCAGCAGTCCACCGGTGCCACAGTCGGCATAGGCGATGAATATCTTCTGGAATCCAAGGCTTTGTGCCTCACAAATCGCCTGATCGACAGCGTCCGGGATTTTCTCGGGGTGATTGTGCAGTATTGCCGGTAGACAGACGAGATCAATGTGGTCCAAACGGTTGGCATCGCAGACAGCCAGAATCTCCCGGGCCAGCGCTCCACAGGCAATGACCCGAATATTTTCTGATCTGTCCGATTTCTTTGTCTCGTTGGCCATCTTTGTGCCGATATTCAGGATAACGCCAAGAGGCGTTCAAATTTTGGGAATATGTCGATGAAAAACAAATTGTCTGTGGTGCTGGTGCTGGTCCTTACTTTCGCAGTGGCGGGTTGCGCAAACACGATCCGGGGCGTTGGAAAAGATGTTTCCAACACAGCCGACGCTGTTGCAGATAGCGTCAACGACGTCGCCAATTAACAAATTACGCCGTACCAACCAAGTCCGCCAGGCCGGGCAGGGGGCGGCGGACTGGAACGGAACTTAACGTCCAACTGCTCAGGCAACGCGCTGGTTGTGCTTGCGCGCCATGAACTCTTTTGCGGTTTCCACCGCCACGGCCGCATCCCGGCAATAGGCGTCCGCGCCGATGGCCTCTCCGAATTCCTCGTTCAGCGGTGCGCCGCCAACCAGGACCGTATAGTCGTCGCGGATGCCTTTTTCGATCAATGTGTCGATGACCACCTTCATGTAAGGCATTGTGGTGGTCAGCAGCGCAGACATTCCAATAATGTCGGGCTGGTGCTCCTCAATCGCGTCCAGATAGTTTTCGACCGGGTTGTTAATGCCGATATTGATCACTTCGAAACCGGCGCCCTCCATCATCATGGCCACCAAATTCTTGCCAATATCGTGAATGTCGCCCTTCACTGTGCCGATGACCATCTTGCCAACCTTCGGAGCTCCGGTTTCCGCAAGCAACGGTCTCAGGATTGCCATACCTGCTTTCATTGCGTTCGCCGACAGCAAAACCTCGGGAACGAATAGAATACCGTCGCGAAAATCTTCTCCGACAATACGCATTCCCTCGACCAACGCTTTGGTCAGCACATCATAGGGCTGCCAACCCCGCCCAAGCAGGAGGTTGGTGCCTTCTTCGATTTCTTCTTTCAGGCCGTCATACAGATCGTCGTGCATCTGCAGGACGAGCTCTTCATCATTGAGTTCGGAGAGAATAATCTCTTCTTCATCGGACATGGAAAAGTCTCCAGCTGGGCCCTGAGCATTCAAGAGGCTAATTCTCTATAACAAAGGTCAACGTTTCATAAAACGACCTTGTCGGAGACGATTGCGACTTAATGCACCTGAAAGCGGATGCTGATGGAAAAATACAGCCTTATCCGCCCCTTCACCAGCAGGCATCCCGAATGGAAGCATGACGCAGACAGGAATATTGTGCTAATCTGAACGCCGCTGTTTGTGGAGTGGAAACGAAAGAATGAGCACCAGAATTCAGATATTGGGATTGTGCCTGTGTGGATGGATCGCGCTGGCTGCGGGCGCCATCGCTCATACCGGTGCAACAGGCATCGTGAAGGAGCGGATGGAAGCGATGAAGTCCATTGCAGCCGCTATGAAGGGCATGGCCAATGCCGACTGGAGCGATGTGCCGGCAGCCCGTAACCGGGTGATTGAAAACGCAACGGATCTTGAGAAACATGCCGCCGACATCGTTCGATTGTTTCCAGCAGACAGCATTCATGGACCCAGCGAAGCAATCCCCACGATCTGGGAACGGCCGGACGAATTCTCAAAGATCGCCGAAGAGCTACGCCAGGCAACAGCCGAACTTGTTGTCAATGCCAAGTCGGCCGCCTCAAAGGAAGATATCCAAACCCAGTTCGAGGCGATAGGCGCGACTTGTAAAGCTTGCCACCGTGATTTTCGCAAAAAGAAATAATCGTATCCCCATTGCGACAGTTCGTTTCGCTTGCAGGCTCTTGTCTTTGGCGACAGTCGCAATAGTAGAACCATGGTAGACGATACAGGGCTTTCAGAACGAATGCCCGGTTTTCCCTTAGGGTGACGCATGGCCGAAGCAGCAAACGAAGGCAGACGACGCGGGCGTGGCGGTGGCGGCGCGTCAGCGCGGCGCGCTGAGAGAGGCAGTGCCAGCCTCGAACAGTTTCCGTATATTCAGCGAAAGATAAAAGAGTACGAGATTCTCGATGATGAAGCGCTGGAGATCATCGAACGCAATGCGGACATTGTGCTGGAGGAGGTCGGCGTCGAGTTTCGCGACGATGCCGAGGCTCTGACCATGTGGAAGGATGCAGGCGCGGACGTCCAGGGCGAGCGGATCCATTTTCCCAAAGGGCTGTGCCGGGAATTGATGAAAACCGCGCCTGGGCAGTTCACGCAGCAAGCTCGGAACCCGGCACGCAGTGTCGAAATCGGCGGGAAAAACACCGTATTTGCACCCGTCTACGGTCCTCCATTTGTGCGCACTCTGGACGGCGAGCGACGCTATGCGACCATGGAGGATTTTCGCGACTTCGTGAAACTGGCCTATATGGCACCTGCTATGCATCACAGCGGTGGCACGGTTTGCGAGCCCGGAGATGTGCCGGTCAACAAGCGGCACCTGGACATGGTTCACGCCCATATGACGCTCTCCGACAAGCCTTACATGGGGTCGGTAACCGCCCCTGAACGGGCACAGGATACCGTCGAGATGTCAAAAATCCTGTTTGGCGAGGATTATGTCGACAACAATTGTGTCGTGACCTCGCTGATCAACATCAACTCGCCGCTTGTCATGGACGACACGATGCTGGGAGCGCTAAAGGTCTATGCCCGGGCAGGACAGGCCTGCATCATTTCGCCATTCATTGTCGGTGGCGCCATGTCTCCCGTAACCGTTGCAGGCACGCTGACACAGGTTCTTGCAGAGGCACAGGCGGCAATAGCGTTCTCGCAATTGTGCCGGCCCGGTGCTCCCGTGGTTATGGGCACATTTGCGACGTCGATATCCATGCAATCTGGAGCGCCGGCATTCGGAACTCCCGAACCTGCTCAGGTCCTGTACGGCGCTGCTCAGTTTGCCCGTAAGTTTGGATTGCCCTTCCGGTCGGGCGGTTCGCTGACAGGTTCGAAACTGCCAGATGCACAGGCGGCCTACGAAAGTGCAAACACTCTGACTCCAACGCTGCTTGGGGGTGTCAATTTTGCGCTTCATGCCGCCGGATGGCTGGAGGGCGGTCTGGTCAGTTCCTACGAGAAATTCGTTATGGATTGCGATCAGCTTGCAGCGCAGCAAAAGATGGCCGCCGGCGTCGCGATTGACGAAAACGGTCAGGCCATGGACGCTATTCGCGAAGTTGGATTGGGCGAGGGCAGCCACTACCTCGGGGCCGCCCATACGCAGGCAAACTTCAAGACCGCATTCTACCGCTCAACCATCGCCGACAATAATTCATTCGAGCAATGGGAAGTAGAGGGTGAGAAATCTGCGCCACAACGGGCCAACGAGACGGCGCGCAAGTGGATTGCCGATTACGTTGCACCGGAAATGGATCCGGGAACCCGGGAGGCGCTTGACGCCTACGTGGCGACAAAAAAGGAATCGATGCCCGACGCGTTTACCTGAAGCCGCGAGGTCAGGGCACCAAATTGTCGGGAAGTTCGTAGTCGCGAGTTTATTGGCGACCTCATTCACAATGAAGTCTGGCGCGCCAAGCCTCGGGATTAGAAATACCCGGCAGCGCAAGCGCGTTTGCAGAAGTGTTCAGCTGGATATTTCTGTATTTTCCGTCAAGTCAGCGTGCTTTGTTGTGCCATACACGTGAACTTCAACGCCGATCAAAGATTTTTTGAGTTTTTTGCCTTCCTGACCCAAGGATTGCCGAACTCGCTCCGTCTCATGTCTGACAATGCAAAACAGTGCCGAAGATCATGAGCTGGTAGAGCGCGCGGTTGCTGGAGATCGGGCGGGCTTTGCCGCGCTGGTTTCCCGCCACTACGACATGATTTTCCGGGTGGCCTGGAAGCTTTGCGGAAACCGCGAAGACGCCGAGGACATCACCCAGGATGTTTGTGTAAGGTTGGGTAGGTCCATCCGCACCTGGACCGGCGAGGCCAGGTTCAGCACCTGGCTGTACCGCGTTGTCATCAACGCTGTGCGGGATCATCAGCGCGCCGATGCCAGCAAGAAGCGAAAGCTCGACGACTGGGCTGCAGATCCGAACCGCCCGGACGTCCAGGATGCAGAAGCCAGCGACGAGGAAGATGCGTTGCAGGAACTGTGGTCACATGTGCGGCAGCTGGCCCCCAAACTGCGCGATGCTGTGATGTTGGTCTACGGAGAGGGGCTGTCGCATCTGGAAGCTGCTTCGGCACTGGAATGTGCGGAGGGCACAGTGTCGTGGCGGATAAATGAAGCCAAGAAACAACTCAGGGCTCTGACAGAGCAACAACAAGCACTAGCGGAAAGGGCAGTGATACGGTGACCGATCTCGATCTCGAAAGACTGGCAAGGCTTCAGCCGCCTGTCCCCGCCAAAGATGCCCGCGAACGTGCTGCCATCTCAGCGATGGACGCGTTTGATGCCGCTGCGGTCGAAAACAGCGGTGACGCAACCCAAGGATCAACGGATGCGGATCGTCCTACCTCCATAACCACAAGGATATGGAGAGCTTTGATGAATAACGTTGCCAAACCGGTCTGGAACCTGAAACCTGCCACGATGGCACTGCTCAGCGGTGCCTGCCTGCTGCCGCTGGGGGGGGTGGTCGCATGGCAGATATTTGATCAGGATCGCCGGCAAATTGAGCGAGTCGAGCCCGTTGGCGGGCTCGCGACCAACGAAACTGCTCCCGCCAGCGCTAAACCTGCCAAACCCGCCGCAAAGCTCGAGATGGCGGACGCAGATGTTGCAGCTGAACCGGTGCCGGCAGCGGAAGCAGATGGCAGTTCTGCATCGCCAGGGGCGTCTCCTGGTTATGCTTCGCCCAAACCAGGTCTCGAACAACGTGCCGACAGTGCCGGTCGTTCCCCTGTGGATCTGACGGAAGCCTATCCGGAGCGAAAGTCCCAGGTGGGTCGCGGTCGCGTAAAATCCGTTTTCACACCTGGTACCCCAGGTCAAAGCCGGGTTCGGGGCGACCGCGAAAAATATCCCGAATTTAATTCCAATGGTGTCAAATCCGTCCTGCAACAACCGGTTTCGACATTTTCAATCGATGTCGACACTGCCTCCTATTCGCGCGTGCGGCGCGCCTTGCTGGCGGGGCAATTGCCGTCAAAGGACATGGTACGTGTGGAAGAGCTGGTGAACTATTTTGAATACGACTATGTGCTGCCGGAAAACCGCGAGCAACCGTTCAAAGCGAACATTACTGTCACGCCAACGCCTTGGAACCAGCACACCAATCTGCTGCATATCGGCATCAAGGGCTTCGATTTGCCGCCCGCTGCGCAGCCCAAAGCCAATCTTGTATTTCTGCTGGATGTGTCGGGCTCAATGAACAGCGCCGACAAATTACCCTTGTTGATCAAATCGTTCCGACTGTTGCTGAACAAACTGAATCCGGACGATACGGTGTCCATCGTTACCTATGCCGGGGCTGCAGGTGTGGTTCTCGAGCCGACAAAGGCTTCGAGCAAGGCAAAAATCTTCGCCGCGCTTGAAAATTTGCAGGCAGGCGGCTCCACCGCCGGCGGGGCAGGCATTGAGCGTGCCTACAAGCTGGCCGAGGAGAACTTTGTCAAGGACGGTGTCAACCGGGTGATGCTGGCCACCGATGGCGACTTCAATGTGGGTATTTCTGAACCGGAGCGCCTGAAGAATTTCATAGCCGAAAAACGGAAATCCGGTGTGTTCCTTTCGGTATTCGGTTTTGGCACGGGCAACACCAATGACACGCTTATGCAAACTCTTGCTCAAAACGGTAACGGCCAGGCGGCCTATATCGATACGCTTTCAGAAGCCCAGAAAGTTATGGTCGAAGAAGCGGGCGGAACCCTGTTTCCAATTGCTAAGGATGTGAAACTGCAGCTGGAATTCGACCCGTCGAAGATCGCCGAATACCGGTTAATCGGCTATGAAACCCGGGCGCTCAAGCGCGAGGATTTCAACAATGACAAGGTCGACGCCGGAGACATCGGTGCCGGACATTCGGTGACCGCGATCTATGAAATTACGCCGGTTGGCAGTCGGGCGGTTCTAACAGATCCGTTGCGCTACGGTGAGGCGAAGGTGAAGCCAGCAGACAATCCCTATGGCGAAATTGGTTTTCTCAAGATTCGCTACAAACTGCCGAACGAAAGTAACAGCCGGTTGTTGAGTGAACCCGTCATAAATCCCGACAATTCCTCCCTTGGCCCGAATGGCGACGGTGTCTTTCCGCCGGAAGCACGGTTTGCCTCCGCTGTTGCTGCATTCGGTCAAAAACTGCGCGGCAATCCGGCGACGAGCGACTACAGCTACAAAGAAATCGCTGACCTCGCAGCCGATTCCCGGGGCACCGATGCGTTCGGCTATCGCAGCGCTTTTGTGCAACTTGTGCGGCTTGCAGGTAGTTTGGGGAAAAACTGACGGCGTCTCGACGCGCACTTTGAAATGCGGGAGAAGGGACCATGTCTTTCTCCCGCTCCGACCATCTGCAAAACCGAGCCCGTTTGCTGCTCGCCCCCCACGGACTCTCGCCCTTCGGCTGGTTCAGAGCGGAAAACGACCGATCTGCATTGCTTGTTGGCAATATTGGCAGCAGTCTTTGGTCGGCCTTTATAGGCTCGGACCACTATGCAGACGGCGCGCCCGACGCCATGGATCGTTGGACAAAGCACGTCGTCCAGCCTCTCGCGGAGGACATGAATGCCGAGCCTCGTTTTCCTTTTGGAGAACCTCGGTGGCCGTTCCAGAACTATGCGCGGGCCGCCACAGGTATGCAGCAATCGCCGATTGGCCTGTTGGTGCATCCAGAATATGGATTATGGACGGCGTTTCGTGTTGCGCTGGTGTTTTCTGAGAGCTTTGAGATTCCGGTCAATCATGCCGAATTGCACCCATGCGACAATTGTGAGGAAATGCCCTGCCTTAGCGCATGCCCGGTAGAAGCCTTCAAGAACGAGACCTACGCCTACCAGGATTGCCGCAGCCACGTCGGCTCTGAATCGGGCCTAAAATGCCGGTCTGGAGGCTGTATTGCGCGGCATGCTTGCCCGGTTGGTAAGGCTTTCGCCTACGAGCCCGAACAGCAGGCCTTTCACATGGCCGCGTTTGTCTGAGCTTAACGGCGGCGCCCCCGGCGGCGCCCTGTCCGAGGTTCATCGGCAGATTCGGACTTTGCAGCAGCGATCTGATTAACAAGTTCACCAGTGGCCGCCACGACCGTATCGAGCGATGGTCTGTCGCGCTTTGCGTGCTCATCGATGGCTGTGCGCATTGCCACAAGGTGTTCAGGAGCTGTTCCGCAGCATCCGCCTATGATTTTGGCGCCGGCGTCGATCGCCAGTTTGGCGTATTCGCCCATCAATTCGGGTGTTCCGGTATAGATCACCTGGTCGCCGCTGACCCTGGGGACGCCACAATTTGCCTTGGCGATAACGGCAATAGTCCCTCCTTCTGCCGTGGCTCCGGTTTCTGTCATATCGAGAACCGAAAACAGCAGGTCAGTCGCACCGACGCCGCAATTTGCGCCAACTGCAACGGGGGGAGGTGACATTTCTTGCGCAATATCGCCGAGTGCGGATGGTGCGATGCCCATCATGGTGCGGCCGGCCGTATCGAAGCTGGCGGTGAAAATATACTCCAGACCAACCTTGCTTGCCGCTTCTGCCGCTGCTGCGATTTCTTCCTTTGCAGACATGGTCTCAATCCACAGCACATCGGCTCCGCCTTCCTTCAATCCGATCATTTGCTCGGTAAAGGATTCAACCGCTGCAGCGTGGGTCAGTTCGCCCAGCGGCTCAAAAAGCTCCCCGGTTGGGCCAACCGAACCCGCCACCAGAACCTTCTTGCCGGCTTGATCGCAAACCGAACGCGCAATTTCCGCAGCCTTTTTGTTAAGCTGCCGTGCCCGGTCCTGAGCGTTATGCAGCTTGAGCCTGTTTCGATTGCCGCCGAAGGTGTTGGTCAAAATAATGTCGGAACCAGCATCGACAAAACTCTGATGCAATGCGGTCACCTTTTCTGGCGCGTCCTCATTCCACAGTTCCGGCGCGTCGCCGGAAAGCAATCCCATATTGAAGAAGTTAGTCCCGGTTGCGCCGTCGGCGAGCAGAACACCCTTTTCATTGAGCAGTGATTTTAGCGGACCCGACAAGTCTTCCTCCTGCGGAAATTACAGATTCCGCATTTCAATTACTGATATAACGAAATCGTTATATGCTTGAATGACGAAACGCAACGATTGCATACCTTTGCAATCGGAATATTATGCAATTGTGTCGGGCTGACACATATGGGGAAGGGCAGGGTTTGACGCAGTCGGGTCGCTTTGAATGGCTAACTTTCGTGCTGATTGGGTGTTGCTACGGCCTTTGGGCTTTGGCTCTGATGGCCTGGACAACTTCGTTTTGGTGGCTGGGGCTGCTGCTGCTGCCCTGGCTGGCGGCCTTCCACACCTCACTGCAACATGAAACAATTCATGGTCACCCGACGCGATGGAACTGGCTAAACGAACTGCTGGTGAGTCTGCCACTGGGTGGAGTGTTTCCTTATCGCCGTTACAAACAACTGCATCTGGTCCACCACAATGACATGAACCTGACTGATCCTTACGAAGATCCTGAGAGTTTTTTCTGGCCGTTGGCAAACTACAATCGAATGCGGCCGGTGATGAAAAAGCTGTTCGAAATCAACAACACGTTTTCCGGTCGTCTTGTGGTTGGTCCAGCTCTGACCATCATTGGTTTTTTGAGAACTGAGATCCAAAGGCTGTACAAAAGGGAGCCGGGAGTGCGTCTTGCCTGGGTCCTGCATCTTATCGGCATGACTGTCTTGCTGGTTCTCGTTACACAGACTTTCAAGATGCCGTTGTGGATTTACCTGCTGGCGACGGTTTATCCGGCGTTGTCTATCACATCAATACGTTCTTATGCAGAGCACCAGGCGGCTGAAAATGTCGGGGGACGTTCTGCAGTGGTTGAAGCGGCTGCGCCGTGGGGACTTCTATTCCTCAACAACAATTTGCACATCGTCCATCACGCGAACCCCAAATTGCCCTGGTACGAGATTCCGGAACTGTATGAAGAACGCAAGAAGCAGTTTCTGGCCTCGAATGAGAACACCTTGTTTCACGGATACAGTGACGTAGCGCGCCGATTTGCGTTTCGGGTCAAGCAGCCGGTGCACCATCCCTTCCTCCACCTCGAAGAAACGGTGGTGGAGTGACCGGACCGGGCATTGCCTCGCTCCCCATGTATGACTGGCCGGAAGTCCGCCGAGAGACTAATGCCTTCTGGTTGGTGCTGCGTGATCATCTCCTGGAGGCGGGTTTTGAGACACCTGCTGGGCTCTTGCGGTCTTCGACCGATAGCGATGCGTGGCTCGACCCCAATCTTCTCGTCAGCCAGACCTGCGGTTATCCATTTGCAACCCGACTGCGTGGCAAAGTGACCTTGTTGGGTACGCCACAATATCGTGTGGAGGGGTGCGAGGGCGCGACGTATTCAAGTGCCATTGTTGTTGCCCGTGGTAACGGTGCCGCCGCATCGGAAATGGCTAGGGCACAGCGATTCGCCTACAACAGCCGTGATTCGCTGTCTGGATATCGTTGTTTGGTACCGCTAGTCGGGGCTCCGGATCAGTATTTTGAACAGACGGTTGCCAGCGGTGGACATCGCGAGTCAGCACGTATGGTTGCCGACGGGAGAGCCGATATTGCCGCTGTGGATGCCGTTTGCTGGAGCCTCTTCAAGCGCTTCGAGCCAGATGCTGCGCGACGGCTACGGGTACTGCGCTGGTCCGACAAGTTCCCAGCACTGCCCTTTATTACCAACGGTTTTTGGCCCCAGGGCCCGCTCGAACGGCTGCGTCGTGTCTTGCGTCAAGGGGGCGAGACCAGGGCAGCGGAAAATCTGGGAATAGAAAAAATCGTGTTGATCCCTGAAACAGCCTACGAACCCCTTTCGCAGCTTTGAAAGCCTGCATTTCTCCAGTAAAATGCCCGCTTCAGGGCAGAACAATCTGTTGACTCCCTTTTTGCCCCTGTTTTAGGTTCATTTGGGAGTTTGTTGTTTAGTGGCAACACTGGTCAACTTTTTTCAGACATCCAGATCGCTACGATGTTGACGCTTGTCCATTGTGGTGCGCCGCGCGGGTGGGAGGAAAACCGCGCGGCGACTCTTTTGCCTAAATCGCCAGGTCAATTGCCCATCAAACGGGTGTCGAGCGGATAGGTCGAGAGCTGCTCACAGCCGGTTTCTGTGATCAGGCACTGATCCTCAAGTTTGACACCTTCGCCGCCGCCGTGCCGCCCCATATAGGTTTCAACGCAGATGCACATGCCTGGCTCGAGTTCGCCATCATAGCCGTGGTGCTGATAATCCACCGCGTAACGGATTGACGGGTATTCATCGCACAACCCGACGCCGTGATACAGGACGCCGTAGCGGGTCGGCAGGTATTCGGCTTCCAACTGCATCGAATTCATCGACAGTTCGCGAAATGAAATGCCGGGTCCGAGCATGCCCATGTTGGTTCGAATATGTTCTGCGGCCCTTTGATAGAGGTCGCGCTGCTCGTTTGTGGGCAAGCCGTCGCCAGCAAGCCATGTGCGGGAAATATCGCAGCAGAATCCATAAGGTCCAACGAGATCCGTATCGAAAGAAACGAGATCGCCATCTTGAATAACCCGGGCCGACGATTCCTGAAACCACGGATTGGTCCGCGGTCCGGAAGAGAGCAGTCGTGTTTCGATCCACTCGCCACCCCGGCGTATGTTTTCGGCGTGCAACACCGCCCAGAGATCGTTTTCGGTCATTCCGGGCTCAAGCGCTCTTTCCATTTCTCCCATGGCTGCCTCACAGGCGATGATCGCCCGACGCATGCAGATAATTTCATCCGCAGACTTTATCTTGCGGGCCTCTTCCATCATCTCCTCGCCGTATACGACCTCTACCCCGGCATTTTTCAGAAACGGGACACCGTGGCTGTCGACCTGATCGAATGCGCAACGCATGTTCCCGCCGCCGTGCTGACGCAGCAGCTCTGCAACGTCGTTGGCCCAGTTTTCAGCAAACTCGTAAGACCGGTTGCCACCTTCAAAGTAGAACCATGCAGTGCACCCGCGAATCTCATCCACAACGCCGGAATGGTCCGACAGATGCTCACAATTGTGAAACTCGAACAGGACAACGGGACCATCCGTAGCAATGAACGCGCACCGGGCGGGGTTGTGTGTCGTCCAAAGCTGCATATTGGTGCAGTCGGTGGCATAGCGGATGTTGAGGGGATCGTAGAGATGGATGCCTGCAAGATTGTGCCTGCGCAGCTGGGAACGAATTCTGTCGATTCTGTATTGACGCATCGCATCCAGATTCGGAGCTGGAACCCCTGCTGAATTCCACTCACTTTCGGCCAGGTCGCCATAACCGATGAGATGCTGATTCAATGCGGCTGCTTTTGATCGGGAATAGGATTCCAGCTCCTCATAACCGGCATTTGCTCCTGGATGCTCGGGCACGACGAAGGGTTCGATTTTGCGTTTATGTCGGCCAAACCCCGTGCCTGCCGGTGTGCGAACGTTCATGGCATGCTCTCCCAATTGCTGAACGATTCTGCCTGCGGGCAGTTTGCTGCGCTGTAGGAAAGGCGTCATTTGGCATGCCGCAATTGCGGTTCGGCCAGAAATGCACTTTTTCGTGCGTCAGGTGTTTTGGGTGATGACAACGACAATGGAGTCGAATAACCTCTGCGCGCTGTCCGGCTTTGGCCGGGCTGTCAGTGGGAGAGCGTGGTGGCCCAATCGGGCTGCTGCCGCCGAAGGTGAAAACACCCATAATCTCTCAGGCAAAAGGACCGCTGACGGTGGGTTATTAGACCCAAGGCACTCTGGAAAGTCGGGCCGGCAGGCCCGCGCCGAAGGTGTAAGCGCGAACAGAGCTATCGCGCGAGTCTCTCAGGCCAAGGACAGAGGGGTATCTGCTGTGCAGCCGCATGGCGGGTAACCCTTGTGCCTGGAGCCTGAATGAACGTGAAGAAAACTCCCTTGCATGAAATGCATGTCACCGCGGGCGCCAAAATGGGCGAATTCGCGGGCTATGATATGCCGCTGTTTTATCCACTCGGCGTGATGAAGGAACATGTCCACACGCGTGTCCAGGCGGGATTGTTCGATATCTCCCACATGGTTCATGTGCTGATCGCGGGCCCTGGTGCGGCTGATCTTATCGCACGGATCTGTCCCTATGATGCGGCTGGTCAATCCGTCGGGCAGGCACGCTACACATTCATGCTCACACCGGATGCAGGCATTATTGATGACCTGATTGTTACCCGTCTGGGCGACGAACGTTATCTCATTGTCGCCAATGCAGGGTGTGCGGCAAAGGATGTAACCCATATCTCGGCTGCTTCAGAGAGTTTTGATGCCAAGGTGTTGTTGCTGCCGCGCGGCTTTCTGGCTCTGCAGGGCCCAGCTGCTGCTGCCGTACTCGCAGACCACTTTGATGTGGCAAAAATGACATTCATGAGCGGAATAGAGCCCCAGGACAGCTGGTTTGTGTCGAGGACCGGTTATACCGGCGAGGACGGTTTTGAAATTGCGATGCCCGTGCCCGATTGCGTCGAGTTTGCCGGGAAACTCGTTGCTGACGAAAGGGTCGAATGGATCGGTTTGGGTGCTCGCGACTCGCTGCGCCTGGAGGCAGGACTGCCGCTCTACGGTCAGGACTTAAGCGAAGATATTACGCCGCATGAGGCTGGTCTGCTTTGGGCCATTCCGAAGGAGCTTCGAGCTGGCGGTGGTTTCATTGGCGCGGAAGCGCTTGAAAAATGCATACAAGACGGCCGCAAGCGTATGCGTGTTGGCCTGCTCCCCAATGGCCGCCCGGTCCGTGGGGGCACAGAACTGCAGGATGCCGACGGCCACAAAATCGGACTGGTAACCTCGGGTGGTTACGGCCCGACTCTGGAGGCACCAATGGCGTTGGCCCTGGTCGACGTCGAGGCGGCAGATGGTCCGATTTTTGCTGACCTGCGGGGAAAACAAATCCCCATGAACCGCACCAAACCACCCTTTGTGCCCCACAATTACAAACGTTGAGGAACTCAAAATGAGCAAAACCTATTTCACAGACGAACATGAATGGCTGACGGTCGATGGCGACGTTGCAACGGTCGGCATTACCAATCACGCGCAGGAGCAATTGGGCGATCTGGTTTTCGTAGAACTCCCCGAGGTCGGGACAAAACTCGAGAAGGGGGATGACGGAATTGTCGTTGAATCAGTCAAGGCTGCTTCCGATGTTTACGCACCGGCGTCTGGCGAAGTTTTGGAAGTGAACGAGGCTCTGGCCGGGGATGCTTCGATTGTAAATGCCGGTGCCGAGAGCGATGGCTGGCTTTACAAGATGAAGCTCAGCGATCCGTCAGAGCTTGAGGCGCTGATGGACGCCGACGGTTACAAAAAGCTGATCGACTGACACGGCGACATTCCGTCAATTGAAAGAGAGCACCATGACCGCCAAACCTTCCCCATTCGTCGCCCGCCATATCGGACCTAACGATGCTGAGCAGCGCACCATGCTGAACAAACTGGGTATGACCTCGGTTGAAGCGCTGGTTGCGCAGACCATTCCGGAAAATATCCGCTTTGAGAAAACCCTGGCAATTCCGGCAGGCGTTGGCGAGGAAGCGGCTCTTGAGGAAGTTGCCGAAAAGCTGGGACGCAACACGGTCGCAAAGGCGATGATCGGGCAGGGTTATCATGGGACGCATGTGCCGCCTGTAATCCAGCGCAACATGCTGGAAAACCCTGGCTGGTATACAAGCTACACGCCTTATCAGCCCGAAATATCACAAGGTCGTCTGGAGATGCTCTTTCACTTCCAGACACTGATATCCGAATTGACCGGCTTGCCGGTCGCCAATGCCTCGCTGCTGGATGAGGCAACAGCGGTCGCAGAAGCCGCCGGGATGGCGTTTCGGCATCACCGGGCAAAACGGCATCGGATCGTGCTTGCCAACGCTCTGCACCCCCAAACCCTGGATGTTCTGAAGACACGTGGCGACACGGTCGGTTTTTCCATTGACGACGATCCGCTGGATGACAAGGTGAGCGCGGTCATCATCCAGATGCCTGATACTTTTGGGGCGCTGACCGATCCATCGAAAATCATTGAAGCCGCAAAGAAGGTGCATGCACTGGTGATCATTTGCGCCGACCCGCTTTCGCTTGTGCTGCTGGATCAGCCTGCAAAACTGGGGGCTGACATCTGTGTCGGCAGCGTCCAGCGGTTTGGAGTGCCGCTTGGGAACGGGGGGCCGCATGCGGCCTATCTTGCTGCTGAAACTGTCTTGACCCGATTGGTGCCGGGCCGCCTGATCGGTCAGTCCATCGATACCAGGGACCGTCCGGCCTACCGCTTGGCTCTGCAGACGCGGGAACAACACATCCGACGTGACAAGGCGACTTCTAATATCTGTACAGCGCAAGCTCTGCTCGCCAATATGGCGGCCGCCTTTGCCATTTGGCACGGCCCGGAGGGTCTGACCGAAATCGCCGAACGGGTGCATTCCTATGCCGCCCGGTTTGCTAAATCACTGGGCGCCAGTGGCTATCCGGTCGCTGAACAGTTCTTTGACACGGTCACAGTAAAAGAGCAGGGCAGGGCGGAAGAACTGGCCGGCAAAGCTGAAGAGTGGGGCCTGCTGCTGCGGGTCATTGATGCTGATACTGTTTCTGTGGCCTTCGATGAAACGAGCGGTGAAACGGATCTGCAGAGCCTGTGCTCGATCTTTGGGGTAACCGTTGTCGCTGCAGCCGATCAAGCGCTTCCCTCGCGCAGGGAACCGACCCACTTTCTGACCCAGGAAGTCTTCCATTCCTGCCGGTCCGAGACCGAAATGATGCGTTATTTGCGCAAGCTGATGGACAAAGATCTGGCGCTGGACAGGGCCATGATACCCCTTGGCTCCTGTACAATGAAACTGAATGCCGCAGCTGAGATGATGCCGGTGACCTGGGAAATCACGGGCAATATTCACCCGTTTGCGCCAGCCAGCCACCGGGAAGGCTACAAAGCGATTATCGATGATATGGATAAGTGGCTGTCAGAAATTACCGGCTTTGCAAAAGTCAGCCTGCAACCGAATGCGGGCAGCCAGGGCGAGTATGCGGGCCTTCTGGCCATCCGCAGTTTCCACGAGGCGAATGGTGATGGACATCGCAACATCTGCCTGATTCCTTCCTCGGCGCATGGAACCAATCCTGCGTCAGCACAAATGGCCGGATACGATGTGGTGGTGGTTCGTTGCAACGATGAGGGTGATGTTTCGCTCGCGGATCTCGAGGAAAAAGTCGCAAAATATTCTGATAATCTTGCGGCTCTGATGATTACCTATCCTTCGACCCACGGTGTGTTCGAGGCCCGTATTCGGGAAATATGCGAAACGGTGCACGCGCATGGCGGGCAGGTCTATCTGGATGGCGCTAATCTCAACGCCACCGTTGGTTTGGCACGGCCCGGCGATTTTGGCGCCGATGTTTGTCACATGAACCTGCATAAAACCTTCTGCATTCCCCACGGCGGCGGTGGGCCGGGTATCGGACCGATCGGCGTCGCGGCTCATCTGGTTCCCCATCTGCCGGGCCATGTCGAAGAAGGCACCGACGGAGCCGTGTCCGCTGCACCTTACGGGTCAGCTTCGATCCTGCCCATCTCCTGGATGTATATCAGGATGCTGGGTGCGGAGGGGCTCAAAAAAGCCTCGGAAGTCGCCATCTTGAACGCCAACTACATCGCGGTCCGCCTGCAGGAGGATTATCCAATTCTCTTCACCGGTAAGAATGGAACTGTTGCCCACGAATGCATTGTCGATGTTCGTGTGCTCAAGGATCGCGCCGACGTGAGCGTCGATGACGTGGCGAAGCGGTTGATCGACTACGGGTTCCATGCGCCGACCATGTCATGGCCGGTGGCCGGCACGTTGATGGTGGAGCCCACCGAATCGGAGAGCCTGGCCGAGATAGATCGCTTCTGCGACGCGATGATTGCCATTGCTGCAGAGGCAAAGCGGGTTGAAAACGGGGAATGGCCGAAGGATGACAACCCGCTGCACAACGCCCCGCATACGGCGCAGGATCTGATGTCCGACGAATGGAACCACCCCTATGGACGCAGCGTTGCAGCCTATCCGGCCGGGGTGGAAACGAGCAGCAAATACTGGGCCCCCGTGAGCCGTGTGGACAATGTCCACGGCGACCGCAATCTGGTCTGCACATGCCCACCGATTGAAGAACTCGCCGTCGGATAGACCATTTGCATAAAGGGCACCAGATAGCCGTCATCGGAGCTGGGATGGCGGGCCTTGCCTGCGCCCACAGACTGGCCGTTGCGGGGTTGAGCCCGACTGTTTTTGAGAAGAGCAGAGGGATCGGAGGACGATTGGCCACGCGCCAGGTGTCGAACAGGATCGTATTCGATCACGGAGCACAGTATTTTACCGTCCGCAAACCGCAGTTCACAACGTTTGTCGAAGCGCTCATAGGGGCTGGGTCTGCCGCGGTCTGGAGCCCGCGCAGTGCAGGCTCAGCGGACGGTGACGACTGGATCGTCGGGCGCGAGGGTATGAACGGGCTTCTCGCGCCAATTGCCCATGACCTGGATATTCGTTTTGGTGCAACTATCGACGGAATTCAGCGTAGATCTGCAGGCTGGGTGCTCTCGGCAGACGGCGATCAGCAATTCGCCGATATTGTTGTATCGACAATTCCGGTTGAACAGGTCCGTCATCTGCTCGCCGAGGAGCAGTCGGTTCAAAACGCGATAGCTGATGTTAAAACTGCGCCGTGCTGGGCCCTTTTGATTTCATTTGAAAAATATCTTGAGTGTGAATTCGATGTGCGTCGAACCGAAACAGGAGTGATATCGTGGATCGCACGCAACAGCTCCAAGCCGGGGCGCCAATGCCGATACGATTGCTGGGTGGCGCATGCGAACCCTGGCTGGAGTGCCGAAAATCTGGAGCTCAGCCGGGAAAAGGCGGCCGACCTGATGCTTGCGGAGTTTCGCAAGTCGTTCAAGGTTGACCTGCCGATGGTGAACAGCGTTTCTGCGCACCGTTGGCGCTACGCAAAAACCTTGGTTCCACTGGGCAGGACCCATGCCGGAAATGCCGATGGCTCACTTTTCGTGGGCGGCGACTGGACACTTGGCGGGCGCGTGGAATACGCGTTTGAAAGCGGCAATGCCATCGCCGAGGCCATACTCGCGAGCAACCTGCAGCCCTATCCGCCGGCGGTCCCGCGGTAGAGCCACAGCCTGGCGGGCGGAATGTTACGAAAAACCCAGTCCAGGGGTTCGACACTGTAGGGTCCTTTGCCCGCGGGAATGGGTGAAAGAGGGCCGTGGCTGATCTGAACAACGGGGCGGCCCGGTTTCAGCAACTTGAACAGATTGTCGAGATAGGTCAGTCGTGTTTCAAGTGGGAAGTTGAGCAAGGGTATTCCCGAAATGACTGTGTTCACCTGGCCCGTAAAACGGCTCAGAATATCCGCCACGTGGAACGCGTCTCCATGAATGATCTCGACCTCCGGAAAATCCCGGCTCAGTTGCGGGATAAAGTCTTCAACCACCTCGATTGAGTGCAGGTTCTCGGGTCTCACACCCTTTTCCAGGAGTGCCTTTGTAATAACGCCGGTGCCGGGACCCAGCTCGACAACCGGTTCATTGGTCTCTGCCTCGACAACGCTGGCCATGCGTTTGGCCGTAACGCTGCTGGTAGGGAGCAGCGCGCCCAAAGCTCTCTTATTGTCGATCCAGGTGCGAAAGAACCGGATGTTGTCTTCGATTCGCCTGGTTCCAGCGCCTCTGCTGCTGTTGTTCATAGAATTGTCTTTCTGAAACAGAGGTGTTCATTCCGGACACCCAAAGTAACGAAAAGAATTCGGCATGATTGTGTTGCAGCCCGGACCTTCCGGCTATCTGATGGTCTGCCGATAGGTCCAGATACGCGCTGGCGGTACATTGCGCACAATCCACTCCAGGGAATTGACCTGGTAAGATCCGGGTCGCTTTGGGATGGGTGACATAGCCCCGTAGCTGAACTGTACGACAGGATTTCCCCGTTTTACCCAGCCAAACAGAGACAACAGAAGCTTGACCCGCTTTTGGACTGGAAAGTTCAACAGAGGCAGGCCCGATATGACCGCCTCAAAATTGTTGCCCGCCATGTCGGGCAGATGATTTCTCAGCGCAAAAGCATCGCCCTGCAGGAAGTTCACCCCCGGGTACTTTTGACGCAAACTTGGCACAAAGCTGGCGTTGAACTCGACGGAATAGATGTTTTCCGGCTTTACGCCGCGCTCAATGATAGCTTTGGTTATAGACCCCGTTCCCGGACCCAGCTCCAGCACCTTAGCACCGTTCGACGGATCGATAACACTGGCCATTCTTTTGGCGGTGTACCGGCTTGTTGGCAGAACCGCACCCGTGGTCTTCGGTCGCGCCACCCAGGTTTTTACGAAATTCATATCCTCATGAATGTGACGGGCAACATTTTTGGCAAAACGGGCGTCCACAGACGTTCCTCTCGGATTTGCAAGCCGCTCTGACAGCCACGAACACCTGCGATACGGTCAAGAGCCGATTCTGGCAAGCGGTGCACACATAATGGCTTCAATTGCGGGTATTTGAGGGCACGCTCACGCGCTGGCCCAGGTTTCTTTGCGCAATTTCTCAAGCTCGGCGTGTCTGGCGGCCGCTTCGGGGGTCATGGCGCCGGTCGCAAATTCGTCGGCCGCGTAGTGGTTGAACCGATCTTTGCCCCGCACCAGGGTTGCGGTGTCGAGATTGTGCAGGGTCTGTGCTGCTGACGGATTGATATACTGAACATTGAAGCCGATGCGCCGGTCGTCGCTTTGATTGGGCATAGAAGCATGCAGCGTCCAACCGTGGTGAAAGCTCGCTTCGCCGGGCTGCAGCGGGCACATGACGGCCTCCTCTTCGGCGATGCCGACGACCGATTGACCGCGGAAAAGTACGTTTGTCTGATCCTGCGTATCCGTGTGCTCCAGTTTCCCCTGCTTATGGCTGCCGGGCACCATGCGCATGCAACCGGACACTTCCGTCGCCGGTGAAAGTGCCAGCCACATGGAAACCTGCTCGTCGTTTGACAGGCCCCAATAGGTTAAATCCTGGTGCCAGCTGACATGGGAGGCGGAGTGAGGCTCTTTGATGATGTAGGTCACATCAAACAACATTATGTCAGGGCCGATCAGCTGCTCAACTGTGTCTAATACGTTTTCGCGCGTGGCGAGGTCGGCCGCAAAATCGAGCAATGTGTGCATCTTTGATTTGTAGTGAAGATCGCCATGCTGCGCCTCAACGGCTTCCAGCTTAGCGCGATGACCGGCCGCTTCCGCAGGCTCAATGAGAGCGATCGGGGAAACGAAACCGCTGGTCTGGTATTTCTGTGTGAGATTCAATTGCCCCTCCTGTCTTCTCAATACCGTCCTTAGCTGAAGTCTCCACGCATGCGTCTGCCCTGCGGGTCAAAAGGCGGTTCGTCCTGAATTTCAGCGGCACACATATCGCCGATGATTTCAACCTCCACTCCAACCTTGCGCGCTTCCGCCAAATGCTCAGTGGGAATGTAGCCGGTCGCGAGAGACTGACCGACGTAATGGCCATAACCGCCGGATGTAATCCAGCCAATCACCTTGCCGCCAAGAGAGATCGGCTCGTCGCCGATGCAATCAGCATCGGCTGCTCCGATCACGTTGAGGCAAATACGGGTCAGCGGCGGACTGTCTTTGTGGGCGAAAACGCCAGTGCGACCGATGAAGTCGTTCTTCTTTTGCGAGACAAATCTGTCGAGGCCTGCCTCGAACGGCGAATAGATTGGACGAAACTCGCGGAACCAGGTGCCGAAATGCTTCTCGAGACGCATGTTGAGCAGCGCCCGCATGCCGAAAGGTTTGATCTCGAACTCCGCTCCCGCCGCCATGATTCCATCGTACAAGCGACGCAGGAATTCCGGCTTCACCCAAATCTCGTAACCGAGGTCGCCGGTATAAGAAATGCGGTTGATCATGGCCGGAACGCGAGCAACAGTCATCTCTCTGAAGTCCATGAATTTGAATGAATCATTGGACAAATCTTCGTCAGAAAGCTTTGCCAAAACCCGCTGCGCATTCGGCCCGGCAATGGAAAGCCCGGTCAGTCCAAGATCAAGATTGCGTATTGACACAGAGCCGTCATCAGGCAGGTGGGCTTCGAACCACCGCATATGATAAATCTGCGCCTGACTCGATCCAAACATCTGAAAACGTTCGCCGTCTCCACCGTCTGCACCGGCTCCGCAAATCGTGAAATCGCCGATAATCTTGCCATCGTTGTTGCACATTGACGTCAACGCAATTCGACCTGGCTTTGGTACAAAATTCGTCATCACATGGGAAAGCCAGGCGCGGGCACCGGAACCCGTGATTTCGTATTTCGCAAAATTGGATATCTCGGTGATACCGACGTTTTCCCGGCAGTTCGTCACCTCGGCCTTCACATGCTCAAAATCATTTGATCTGTGGAACGAGAAGACATCGACCGGCTCAACCCCCTCGGGTGCATACCAGAGCGGTGTTTCAAGGCCCCAGGAGTCCCCCATAACGGCACCTTTGGCCAGGTGGACATCGTAAAGTGGCGTGGTCTGGTGCGGTCTTCCGGCTGGTAGTTCTTCATTTGGAAAACGGATGCTGAAGCGTCGCGAGTAATTTTCGCGCACCTTTGCATTGGTATAGTCACGGGTAATGTGCGGTCCAAACCGGGAAACGTCCATGCCCCAAATATCGTATCCAGGGTCGCCGTTGACCATCCATTCAGACAGGACAAGTCCGACGCCTCCGCCTTGCGAGAAGCCCGCCATAACAGCACATGCGGACCAGTAATTCGGAATACCCCGCACCGGACCCACCAACGGATTGCCGTCTGGTGCAAAAGTGAACGGGCCGTTGACGATGCGGCGAATTCCGGCCTTTTCGAAGGCCGGAAAATGCTTGAAACCAACCTCCAGCGAGGGGGCTATGCGGTCGAGATTTGGCTCCAGCAGTTCCTGTGCGAAATCCCAGGGTGTGTCCTTTGGTGACCAGGGCGTTGCCGCCTTTTCATAGGTGCCGAGCAGCATGCCGTCGCGTTCCTGGCGCAAATAAATTTCCCCGGAAAAGTCAATCGCGTGGACCACTTCTTTTCCGGTAGCCGCCTGTATTTCAGCCACTTCGGGCATGGCTTCCGTCAGCAAATAGTGGTGTTCCATGGCCAATACCGGCAACTCAACGCCGACCATGCGACCGACTTCGCGCGCCCACAGGCCGCCGGCATTGACAACATGGTCCGCTGTCATCGAGCCCTTACTGGTGGTGATGTTCCAAACTCCCCTGGCCTCGTCCCAGTTGAGCTCTTCGACCTTGCATTGCAGCTCTATTTCTGCGCCGCCGATCCTGGCGGCTTTGGCATAGGCGTTGGTGGTGCCATAGGGGTCCAGATGACCCTCGATCTGATCCCACATAGCGCCGACGAAGTATTTTTCCTCCAGCAGCGGCAGCCTTTCCTTGGCCTCGGCCACCGATATCATCTCCGTTTCCATCCCGAGATAACGACCACGTGCATGGCTCATCTTCAACCACTCGAGACGCTCAGGCGTGTCGGCCAATGCGACCCCGCCAGTCAGATGGAGACCGCAGGTTTCGCCTGAAATCTCTTCGAGTTCCTTGTAAAGTCCAACTGTATAGGCCTGCAGTTTGGCGACGTTGGGATCACCATTCAGAGCATGAAACCCACCGGCTGCATGCCACGTGGAGCCGCAGGTGAGCTGGTCCCGCTCGAGCAAAACAACGTCTTTCCAGCCGGCCTTTGTCAGGTGATAAAGAACCGAACAGCCAACGACTCCCCCGCCGACAACCACTGCTTGTGCGTGAGATTTCATGTCGTTTCTCCAATTGCGGCTGCGGCAGCAAATTTCACATCCGGAACCAAAACAAGTTTGCCGGGATATCTCTTTTCAATGAAGTCGGTTTGCGCTTCAGCAATTGCTGAGAACGGGTAGAGTTTTGAGACAACCGGTTGAATTTCGCTGTCTTCGATGTAGCGAACGAGGTTCTCGAAAACCTGCGGTGGTTGATAGGTGCTTCCGGCCAGAGTCAGATCACTCAGATAGAGTGTGCGAATATCGATTTCACAAATCGGTCCTGCAATCGCGCCAGCGGTAACATAGCGTCCGCCGCGCTTTAAGATCTGAAGCAATTGGGGCCATTGCTTCCCGGCAACAAGATCGACAACCACGTCGATGCTCATCGGGTCGACCTCATCAAGCAGCACGCAGTTCCGGTCGATGACCCGTTCAGCGCCCAGATCACGTACGAAGGCATGCTTAGACCTGGATGCGATGGCTGTGATCGTGCATCCCCGACGTCTGGCCAGTTGAACCGCAGCAGAGCCTACCCCTCCCGAAGCCCCGGTCACAAGGATCCGATCTTCAGAGCGCAGGCCGATCCGCTCCAACATGTTCTCCGCGGTGGAATAAGCGCAGGGAAACGAAGCAAGTTCGGCGTCAGACATGTCACTTTTAATGGCCAACGCCATATCGCTTCTCGCCACGGCAAATTCCGCAAAACCACCGTCAAATTCCGATCCGAACGTTTTGCAGGAAAGCCCTTGAGGGCCAGGCTCATCCGGCTGCATGGAGCGGACAATGACCCGTTCTCCAATCCTTTGCCGCGAGACGTTTTTCCCGACACCGATGATTGTTCCGCAAACGTCCGCTCCCTGGATTCGCGGGAACTCAAGGGCTGCACCCGACCAGCTGGCATCGGCTGCCTCAACGTCGTCAAAGCCACCTGCGGCTCCTGAGCCGGTCTCGGATGAAACTGATTTCGAATACCAGCCTATGCGGGTGTTGATGTCGGTGTTGTTGATGCCTGCTGCACCAACCTCGATCAGGACCTGATCCGCTGCCGGCTCCGGTCTGCGATAGCCGGCATCAATGGTCAGCTTCTCCAGCCCACCATGTCCAGTCAGTAAAATTGCCTGCATTGTTTGCGTTGTCATTTGCTCTCAAAAATCCGTTGGTGCTCCGCCTTCTTCCTTGCGCTTGGCAACAAAGGCTTCAAGCTCTTCTTTGATAGATTCGTCCATGGGTGGCGGTTCGAACTCCTGCAGGATTTGCTTCCACATTGTGTTGGCCCGCTGCGCAGTCCAGACACTGCCGCGGTCGCGCCAATTCTCGAAATTCGACCAGTCTGAGAGGAACGGCGCGTGAAAAGCCGTTTCATAGCGATCCTGGGTATGCTGGATGCCAAAAAAGTGGCCGTCCGATCCAACTTCCCTGATGGCTTCCAGGCCCAGTGTTTCATCGTTCACTTCCATCGGTTGAAAGTATGACTGGAAGGCCTGCAAAACTTCGCAATCCATGATGAACTTTTCGTATGAGGCGCAAAGGCCGCCTTCCAGCCAGCCGGCCGCGTGATAGACGACGTTTGTGCCGGAAGTGATCGAGGCCCACATGGAGAACATGTACTCCCACATGCTCTGCCCATCGGGCACATTGGCGGCGCAGACGCCGGATGAACGCATCGGCAGCCCGTAATAGCGCGCCATCTGACCGGTAATCTGTGTGGCACGCACATAGTCCGGTGTACCAAAGGCCGGAGCGCCGGTTTTCATATCCACGTTTGATGTAAAAGTGCCAATGGCGGCTGCAACGCCTGGTTTTATGCATTGCGCGAGAACGATCGCGGCCAGTCCCTCAGCCAGCGACTGGGTTACCGCTCCGACCATTGTAACCGGTGCCATCGCACCGGCCAGCGTGAATGGGGTGACGATCGTGGGTTGGCCGCGACGCGCCAGCCGCATCAGTCCGTCCAACATCGGCTGGTCGTGCTTCAGCGGAGAGGTCGAATTGATATTGGTGTACATGCGGGGCGTGGCATCGAATTCTTCGTGCGTGAGACCACCGGCTATCCGGGTCATCTCCACGACATCTTCGACGCGTTCCTTGCCCAATGAATAGGCGTGAACCACTTTGTCAGTGAGCGTCAGTTTTTCGTAAAGACAATCCAGGTGGCGTACCGATGGATGGATATCCATCGGCTCTACCGGATACCCGCCGGCAAAATGAATGCAGTTGAAATACTGGGTCAGTTTGATGAAGTTTTTGTAGTCCTCAAATGTGCCCGTTCGCCTTCCTGTATCAAGGTCGGAGCAATTGGGTGGGCTGGATACATTGCCGAAGACGATGTTGCTGCCACCAATTGTGAGCTTTCTGTCAGGATTGCGTGGTGTCAGCGAAAATACCGATGGAACCAGAGCGATCTTTTCCATCACCATGGCGCGATCCATGCGCACATTTGTCCCGGATACAGTGGCTCCATTGGCCTTGAGAATTGCGGTCGCTTCGTCGTTCAGAAATTCGATGCCGATTTCTTCAAGGATCCGCATGGCCGTGTCGTGAATTTTTTCGACGCCTTCCTGATCGACCGGTTCGGTGGGCCGGTCTGGATTGTAGGGAATGCGCCATTCGTCTTGCTTTATTACCGTGCCGCCGCGGCGTGCATTGCCGAGACGACCACCGCTTCGGCCGCGTCTGACTTTCGGACTTGGATCGGTCTTGAGAGCGCCTGGATCACTCATTTTTAATACCCTCCGGACATGTCAAACAGTGTGATGCTCCTGTCAGACGTCGTGAAGGCTGCCGCGACACAGGCCACTACAAAGGCGACATGCTGAGTTTTTACACAGCCCGACAAAGGTTGCGTTGATTCTGCCGGTCAAACTTGCCATGTGAAACTGGGGATGATTTTGGGACCTGGCACGTGCAGACATTTTCACTGGCAAAGCAGCCCGCTCTCCTGATCGAGCCCGGTGCTGCGCGTAATATCGGAAAACTCGTCACCGAAATCTCCATGCCGAAGGCCTGCGTTCTGTTGGTGGTGGATCCTGCGCTTGTGCAAATGGGGCTTGCAGAGCCGGTGGTAGCTTCGTTGCAGGAGGTTGGACACGACGTTGAGGTATTCGCCGATCTGCACTCCGATCCCAGTGAAGGGTCGGTGGATGCAGCGACAAAAATGGCTCACGAGATGCACACCAATTGCGTAGTCGGGTTAGGTGGTGGTTCTGCGATGGATGCCGCCAAGGTCGTCGCGGTGCTGACTGACCCCGGAGAAGCGTGTGCACCTTTCCGGCTTGGTGAAACTCCGTTGCCGTTTCGCAAGACTGGTCTGATTTGCATGCCGACCACGGCCGGCACCGGCTCGGAGACGACCGGTACGTCGATCATTTCGCAGTCCAACGGAGTAAAGAACTGGTTTTGGGGGTCACAGTTGAAGCCTGATCTGGCGCTGTTGGACCCGGAGCTCACGCTTGGCCTGCCGCCTTACTGGACTTTCTTCACCGGAATGGATGCGCTGGTTCATGCTATTGAATCGCGGACAAACCGTTATCGATTTGAAGAGAATGATGTTTTGGCCGAAAGGGCAATTGTTCTCGCGATGTCGAACCTGGAAAACGCAGTTCAGGACCCTGGAAACATTGAGGCCCGTTCTGGAATGATGCTCGCGGCGGCCTATGCCGGTCTGGCAATTGGCAATACCGGTTGCGCGGTTGCACACAATATCGGGCATGCTCTGGGATCGATAGCCGGCGTTCCACACGGGCGCGCAGTTTCGATCGCGCTGCTGGCTACTCTTGATTGGGTCGTTGAGGGCAACCGTGAGGCGTTCGACCGTGTCGCTGTTCTGCTGGGCGGCAGATCCGCCGGTGACATCGCACCTATCCTCCAGGCTCTGGCTGATCGTTGCGGCCATTCGCTGCTGCTCACGCATGCAGAGCAGGGAGAATTGGATGTCGATATTCTTGCGGCTGACATGGTTGCAGATGCCAACGTGTCGATGCTTCGCGCCACAGCCCGCGATGCGACCCATGATGATGTTAGATTGTTGGCGCAGATGATGTTCCGCGCCTGACAAAAAGCATCTTGCGAACAGCCTATGGCCTGTTAAGCTGCATCCACCGGACAGGGTTCCCGGTGAATATGCGAATCGTGGCGCAACGTGGGCGCCAATTGACGAACGCATATCGTCCGTTTCACGACATTGCTGTTTTTGTGTTTCGCATTTTTGGCGGAAAATTCTTCGGCAGAATAATGCGTCGGTAGCTTGGCTGCCGGTTATGGGAGCCAGAATGCTGGATATACCGAGATCCAAGTCGGGTCGCAAACGCGACAACGCCAAACCCAAGGGGCGCCAGCTCGATGATGCCGCTGTCGCCGAAATACGCGATCTGCTTGGCGATCGCGAGCGCAAACCTGACCTGCTGATCGAATTTCTGCATTTGGTGCAGGATGAATACGGCTGCCTGCAAGCCAGACATATTTGTGCTCTGGCGGAGGAATTGCGGCTGTCGCAGGTTGAGGTCTACGAGGTGGCTTCATTCTATGACCATTTTGATGTGATCAAGGAAGGGCAACCGATCCCGGCGCCCCTGACCATCCGGGTCTGTGATTCTGTTTCGTGCATGATGGCCGGTGCGGAAGATCTGATCGCTAAGCTGGAAGCCGGCATTGATCCGGAAGAGATCCGGGTGATGCGAGCGCCCTGCATGGGCGGTTGTGATGTCGCCCCTGCTGCGCGCATTGGCGACAGGGAAGTTGGAAACGCGACGGTTGAAGACCTGCTGGCCTTTGCCAGGTCGGACGAGACCTCGGCTCTGCAACCAGAATACAAGGACCTCGCCACCTATCAGGCCGAAGGCGGCTACAGTGTCTGGAACAAGGTGCTGTCGGGCGCAATCTCCTCCGATTCCATCATTGAAAAGCTATCTGATGCCGGCCTGCGGGGGCTTGGCGGAGCAGGATTTCCTACCGGCAAGAAGTGGAGCTTTGTGCGCGCCTACGAGGGGCCCCGGCTGATGACAATAAACGGCGATGAGGGGGAGCCCGGGACCTTCAAGGACCGGTATTTCCTTGAGCGGAATCCACACGCCATGTTTGAGGGAGCGCTGATTGGAGCCCACGTCGTGGAAGCGGAGCGTTGCTACATTTACATGCGTGATGAATACCCTGCGGTGCTGAATATTTTGCGGGACGAGATTGCCGCGTTGGAGAATGCCGGTATTGCGGAGCCCGGATTTTTCGAACTGCGGCGTGGGGCAGGGGCTTACATTTGCGGCGAAGAATCCGCGATGATCGAGAGTATCGAAGGAAAACGTGGTTTGCCGCGTCACCGTCCTCCTTACATCGCGGAAGTGGGTGTCTTTGGTCGCCCGACCCTCAATAACAACGTGGAAACGCTTTATTGGGTGCCAACCATCCTGGAGAAGGGAGCCGGTTGGTTTGCTGAACAAGGCAAGGACGGCCACCCGGGAATGCGGTCATGGTCGGTCTCGGGACGGGTCAGTGAACCCGGGGTGAAAATTGCGCCGGCCGGCGTCACCATCCGTGAACTGATTGATGAACATTGCGGCGGCATGGCGGAAGGGCATACATTTAAGGCCTATTTGCCGGGCGGAGCTTCTGGTGGGATTTTGCCCGCGAGTCATGATGATGTGCCGCTGGACTTCGGTGGACCACTGGCAGAACTCGGTGCCTTCGTCGGTTCTCACGCCATTGTGGTGTTTTCAGATCAGGACAACATCAAGGATGTGACCCTGAATCTGATTGACTTCTTCACCCACGAAAGCTGCGGTCAGTGCACACCATGCCGTGGCGGGACAGAAAAGCTTGGCAAACTGCTGAGAAGCGGCGGCAAACTGGACGAGGAGGCGATCCGCGATCTGGAAGACGTCATGCGGGACGCCAGTATCTGCGGACTTGGACAGGCCGCACCGAACCCCGTAAACCATCTCCTGTTGCATTTTCGAGAGGATCTGTGATGAGCCAAAATTCGGATCAGATTGAATTTGGAGTTTGTGTGCCTTTGGCAAGCGATCCCCAACCTTCGGGAGTTTTCCGCCGATATGACCGATGCTGCTCCCGCTTCGGTCAGTACGAAGCTTTGGGCCAACTGAACCCATGCAGCCTGGGAACCCTCAAGTGTGTCGGGAGTGTCAGGCTATGACCCACGGTACCGCCACAACCCAAGTTGATAATGACAGGTGCATCATCACCCGTTGGGACTTTAAGCCGGGAGAAGATACCGGCGTTCACATCCACGGATTTGATTACGCGGTCGTTCCTTTGATGGACGGAGTTTTGAAAATCGTTGCGCCGGATGGCACGGAATCTCTGGCGGATATGAAAGCCGGCCAGTCCTACTTCCGGGATCAGGGCGTGCACCACAACGTCATCAACGCCAATGACTTCGACTTCGCGTTTGTAGAGATTGAAATAAAATGACCGATCAAATCACCTTCACACTTGATGGCGAGTCTGTCTCCGCGACCGCCGATGAAACCATCTGGCAGGTGGCAAAACGAGAGGGAACACGCATTCCCCACCTTTGCTATCTTGATAAGCCGGGCTACCGTTCGGATGGCAATTGTCGTGCCTGTATGGTGGAGATTGAGGGCGAACGGGTCCTTGCCGCTTCATGTCAGCGGCGGGTCTCTGACGGACTGGTGGTCAGGACTGATACCGAGCGCGCCGACAAATCCCGCAAGATGGTCTTTGAGCTGCTGGCAGCAGACATGCGCCCGCCGGAGGACAGCCCTGACGACAAGTCTGTCTTTTGGGAATGGGCCGGTGATTTTGGCATCCGCGGCAGCGATCGGCTTCCATCAAAATTTGACGGAGCGAGCGACGCAGCTAATGAAAATACCCCAGGCATCCACGACGTCTCCAATCCCGCAATTGCAGTGAATCTTGATGCCTGCATTGCCTGTAATCTGTGTGTGCGGGCCTGTCGTGAGGTTCAGGTCAACGATGTTCTGGGTATGGGGGAACGCGGTCATCATGCGGTGCCGGTCTTCGATATCCATGATCCAATGGGGTTTTCCACGTGTGTGACATGCGGCGAATGCGTGCAGGTTTGTCCGACAGGTGCGTTGTTTGAAAAGACCCTGATGGATGCAGAGGGAAAAACCCGGGTCGTCGAGGATTTTGACAACGCGACTGACAGCGTCTGCCCATTCTGTGGAGTCGGCTGCCAGACCACGGTTTATACCAAGGACGACAAGATTGTGCTCATCGACGGTCGGGATGGGCCGGCCAACAACAATCGCTTGTGCGTTAAGGGGCGGTTTGGTTACGACTATGCGCAATCCGCCGAGCGGCTGACAAAACCCCTCATCCGCCGTGATGATGCACCCAAACGGGCCGATATGGACATGCGGTTCATGCAAGTCTCGGATGTCTTCCGCGAAGCAACCTGGGAAGAAGCGATGCAACTCGCTGCCGCTGGATTGACGAAAATTCGAGACGGGAAGGGCGGCGGCGCCATTGCCGGATTTGGATCGGCCAAGGGCTCCAACGAAGAAGCCTATCTGTTCCAGAAATTTATCCGGCAGGGTTTCGGCACCAACAATGTCGATCACTGCACCCGCCTGTGCCATGCTTCCTCCGTTTCCGCACTGCTGGAAGGGGTCGGCTCAGGCGCCGTTTCAGCACCGTTCACAGATGCGATGAAGGCCGATTGCGTAATCGTGATTGGCGCACGGCCCACGACGAACCATCCGGTGGCTGCTACCTATTTCAAACAAGCGGTGAAACGGGGAACGAAGCTTATTGTCATGGATCCGCGCGGGCAGGACCTTATGCGTCATGCCGAGCACTCTCTGCGCTTCAAACCGGGTACAGACGTGGCGATGCTGAACGCCATGTTGCACACCATTATCGATGAAGAACTCTATGACGAGCAATACATTCAGGCCAACGCCTCTGGTTTTGACGCTCTGAAGGCGAAAGTAAAAGATTTCTCTCCGGAGGCGATGGCTGAGGTCTGCGGAATAGATGCCGAAACGCTCAGAACAGTCGCCCGAACCTATGCCACCTCGGAAAGGTCAATAATCTTTTGGGGCATGGGTATTTCCCAGCATACGCATGGTACCGACAATTCACGCTGTCTCATCGCGCTGGCATTGATCACAGGCCATGTGGGTCGCCCGGGCACCGGACTTCATCCGTTGCGCGGCCAAAACAACGTTCAGGGCGCCTCTGACGCCGGTCTGATTCCGATGTTCTTCCCTGACTATCGTTCTGTGGAGAACGGAGACATCCGTGGTGAGATGGAAGATTTCTGGGGCCGCTCGCTCGACCCCGTTAAAGGACTCACAGTGGTCGAAATCATCGATGCGATCCACGATGGTGCAATTAACGGCATGTATATCATGGGCGAGAACCCCGCCATGTCGGATCCCGATCAACTGCATGCCCGCGGAGCGCTTGCCAAGCTCGATCACCTTGTGGTGCAGGATATATTCCTGACCGAAACTGCCTGGCATGCCGACGTCGTGCTGCCTGCTTCGGTGCATGCTGAAAAACTGGGAACCTTTTCAAACACCAACCGCCAGGTGCAGATCGGGCGACCCGCACTGCCGCTTCCGGGAGAGGCGCGTCAGGATTGGGAGATCACTGTTGATTTAGCCAATCGTTGCGGGTTGAACTGGGCCTATGACGATGTTCCTCAGGTCTATGAGGAAATGCGGCAGGTTATGGCCTCGCTGAACTATATTTCCTGGGACCGACTTGAACAGAATGACAGCGTTACCTATCCGTCCAAGCCTGACGGGACTGAACAATGGGTGGTTTTCAATGACGGGTTCCCGACGGAGGACGGCCGCGGACGGATTGTCCCGGCAGACCTTCGGGCTCCCGACGAAGTGCCTGACGATGAATACCCGATGGTGCTGACGACGGGGCGTGTGCTTGAGCATTGGCACACCGGCGCCATGACGCGCCGCGCCGAGGTGCTCGATGGCCTCGAGCCAGAAGGTTTTGCCGCAATGAACCCCCGTGAAATCGCCAAACAGGGTCTCCAGGCCGGCGACATGGTGCAAGTCTCCACCCGCCGCGGAACAATTGAGGCCTTGCTGCGGGCCGACCGCGAGGTTGCAGACGGGATGGTGTTCATGCCCTTCTGCTTCAACGAAAGCCCGGCCAACCGCCTGACCAACCCAATGCTGGACCCCTACGGGAAAATACCGGAGTTCAAGTTTTGCGCGGCAAAAGTCGGCCGGATGGCGGTAAGCGAGGCTGCGGAGTAGGGCTCAGCAGCCGCCAATTCTCGTACGGTTGATCCTGTTGCCGAGGCGGTCGAACGCCCAGCGGTACTTGGTGTTGCGGAAGCAACCTTCGACAAACAGTTCGGTTTGTTCTGCGCCCCGACCCTCCAGACGGGTCAGAACGTCCAGCACACTCTCGGATCTGCAGGCACCGATCTTTCGCGCACTCAACACATCGCCAAAGACATTGACGCGGATAGCGATTTTGTCCGCCTGTTTGCAGATATTGCCGCGCCAGTTGCGTTCCTCATCTCTTTCCAGATTGACCTGCATGTAGCCTTCGTCACGCAGCTTCTGGCTGATTTGATCGCCCGACATTTGAACGCGACATGTTCCAATTCGCTCCTGGCTGCGGATTTTGCCGCGCCTGCCGATGACCAACTCAATTAAATCGCTCTTGCGACAAGCTTCAGCCAGATAGGGAGGAGAGCGATCGTTCAGAATACGGATCCGGTTGAAACCGTTTTTTTGGATCAGACTGGTGAGGGCTTTCGGGTTTATGTCGCGCCGGCATCTGCCAACTGTGGTTTCACTCTGGATGCGCCCAAAACGACCAATCACCAGCTCGACTCGCGCGTTTTCCCGACAGGCCTCTGCAAGAAACGGTGCACGTCGACCCTGTACAATTTTGACCCGGCGCAAGCCGTCCTCTTCGAGGATGGAGGCCAGGTTGGCGGGATCTATCCGTTGTCGGCATTCGCCGATCTTTTGTTGGTTGCGGATGCGACCCCGGCGACTGATGACCACCTTGATGCGGTCGTCGTTTCGACAACCCTGTGCCAAAAACGGTGCCGTTTGGGCTTGAAGAATTTTCACCCTCGTGAAGCCCTCACGCTCCATCAGTTCTGTCAGTTGCCCTTCGTCAACAGCATTGCCGCATCGGCCGACTTTGCGCTCTTGCTGTACGCGCCCGCGCAAATCCATCACGATGCCGACGCGGTCAGCGCCTTTGCATGCGGCCGCCTCGATCCGGCCGCGATTGCGTCTGGCTTCGATGTCGGTATATCCACGACGCCGTAACACAGCGATCGCCTGTTCTCCTCCAAATTCCTGAGCGCATGAACCGATTTCCCTGGCGCTGGAAATGACCCCCAGAACATTGACCTTAACCCGGTACTTTTTGCCGCCCTTACAGGCTTCGCCCTGCGTGATTGTCAGGCGTCTCTGGGTAACTTTGATGTCCCGGTAACCATTGGCCTCGAGTGTCTGCTCAAAGCTGCCGCCAAGCTGCAGGTTTTGCGCATGGGAAGCCGGTGCGTCCAAAAACGCTAAGGCAGCAAATGAAATTGCAGCAGCGGCTGCGACACGAAATTTCGACATGAACCCTCCCGAGACCCTGAATTGGTCTTCTCACGTACAGTCAAAACCAGGTATCGCCTGTTGTCAAAGCGGCGTTGGCTTATTGCGGCTCAGACAGGGCGATCCGGTAAACCCCTTTGAAACCCTCTGGATCAACGATTTTGCCCTTACGCTTAATATGGACCAGGCCTCCCTTGGCGAGCCTGACCGCCTCAGCCCGGACTGGCTTCATCATCAACCGCCATTCTTTCTCGTCGCTGCCGGCGATTGCGCGTGCAACCTCCGTGGGGTCGATGGATTTGTCATGCCCGCATTCGCGTGCCAACTTGAGTATGGTTTGTGCAATATCAGCGCGTTCGGCAGGGCAGTATTCGTCCAACTGCGAGCCTGACAATTTTGCTACCCGCGATTGAATATGTCTTGCCGCACGTATGAAAGCCGGATCCCAGTCGTGCTCCCAGTATTCGTCAAGTCTCTGCCAGAAAAAGGTCGAGGCGGGCCCGGTACCGGCCGGCCCTTCGTGTGACCAGGATTCTGGAAGAGGGGGACAAGGGCACAGGAAAAAACGCCACAGCGTGCCCTGCACAATGCCTTTCGACTGCCCGATATCGATCAGGTGATCGGCAATGGCGACCCCGCTCGCGGCGAGCATTGAGCGGCGCGCCGATTCCGCCAGACCCTCGGTTTCGCGAGACTCTTCTGCAATCAACCTGTTCCCGAATTCGGCGTTGCGAATTGCCAGAATCTCGAGGCCGTTCGGTGACTGCCGAACAATGGCAGGACACACTGTTGTGGATGGTGGATTTTTCATGGCGCATAATTTCCCGCCGGGCGGCGATGTGCTAGAGCAATTTCATGATTGCGCTGCCCCTAAATCAATCTGCGCTGTGCCGCCACTCAATTTTGCTGCAGCTTTGCGCACGCATCGGCTATTCGCCGCACCGGACTGGAATTCAAATCGTCTGAATTCACAACCGGGAGCCGAATATGGCCTACAAAAACTTTTCAACCGAGCAACTACAGGCGCTCGACGCCGCCCACCACCTTCACCCTTTCACAGATCATGCGGCATTGCGGGCCGATGGGGTGCGCGTGGTGACTGAGGCCGATGGGCACTATATCCAGGACAGCGAGGGAAAGCGCATTCTGGACGCAATGGCAGGGCTGTGGTGCGTCAATGTCGGCTACGGTCGCGAAGAGCTGGCAAAGGTGGCTTACGAGCAAATGAGCGAGCTGGCTTATTACAACTCCTTCTTCAAGTCGACGGTGCCCACGACCACGCTGCTGGCGAGCCGGATTGCTGAACTCGCTCCGGCTCACATGAATCAGGTATTCTTTGGTTCTTCCGGCTCGGAGAGCAACGATACGGCCATCCGGACGGTTCGGCACTTCTGGGCGTTGCAGGGCAAGCCGGAGAAACATGTGATCATTTCGCGGCATGACGCCTATCACGGTTCGACCATCGCAGCTGTGAGCATGGGTGGAATGGGCGCGATGCAGGGGCAGCTGGGTCCGATGTTGCCGGGTTTTGTCCACGTCATGGCGCCCTACGATTTCGAACTTGCAGAGCCCGGCGAAAGCCGAGAGGATTTTGGGCGCCGTGCCGCTGAGGCGGTGGAGGATGCGATATTGAGCGCCGGCCCTGAGAATGTTGCGGCCTTTGTGGGAGAACCGATCCAGGGTGCGGGCGGTGTCAAAATACCGCCGGAAACCTACTGGCCCGAGATTCAGCGCATCTGCCGCAAATATGATGTGCTTCTCATGCTGGACGAAGTGATCACCGGATTTGGTCGCACCGGTGAGTGGTTTGCCGCTCAGGCCATGGGCATTGAGCCGGACACGATCACGGTGGCGAAGGGCATCACGTCAGGCTATCAGCCGCTCTCTGCCGTCATTGTCGGAGATCGCATGGCAGAGGTTCTGGAGCAGGGCGGCGAATATTATCATGGTTACACCTATTCCGGTCATCCTGTGGCAGCGGCCGTTGCGCTTGAGAACATTAACATCATCGAGCGCGAGGGGCTGATCGACAGAGTGCGCGATCACACCGGGCCTTATCTGACCCAACGGCTGGCTGAGATCATCGGTGAACATCCGCTTGTCGGTGAAGTGCGTGGGTTCGGCCTGTTGGCGGCGATTGAGATCGTCAGAGACCGGGAAACGCGCGAACGCTTCGAACCGGCGGGGCATGCGGCGTCGATGATCCGAGACTATTCCATCCAGCACGGAATGATGATGCGCGCCGTTGGCGATACCATGATTTTTTCTCCACCGCTTACCTGGACGCAGGAAACTATTGATGATGCTGCCGAGATTGTGCGACTGGCGCTCGACGATGCTGCTATTGACCTGTTTGAGTGATGTCGTCCCGACAACGGGATGACAGCAGCGCCGATGGCGCATAAACTGAACTGTAAAAGGAGGCTGCCATATGGATGCCTTGACTGAGGGCGTTACCCCGCCATTCTCGCTCAACCAGGACCAACGCTCGATGCGCGATATGGTGCGCGATTTTGCACGCGAAAAGGTGGCGCCTTTCGCTGTCGGGTGGGACGAGGCCCGGCATCTGCCACTGGATGTTATCCGAGAGACTGCAAGCCTTGGCATGGGCGGGGTTTATGTGCGTGAGGATGTCGGCGGATCGGCGCTTTCGCGGCTTGACGCGGCAGTGATTTTTGAAGCGCTGGCCACCGGATGTCCTGCAACCTCTTCCTATATCACCATTCACAATATGACTTCGTGGATGATCGATACCTATGGCAGTGAGGATCAGCGTCAAAAATGGTTGCCTAAGTTGACCACCATGGAACTGATCGCGAGCTACTGCCTTACCGAACCCGGCAGCGGTTCCGATGCTGCAGCGATGAAGACAACAGCCAGGCGTGATGGCGATTGCTACGTTTTGAACGGTACCAAGCAGTTCATTTCGGGAGCCGGTGTCAATGACATCTATCTGGTGATGGCACGCACTGGCGACGAAGGTGCGAGGGGTGTTTCCTCTTTCATTGTCGAGAAGGACGCTCCGGGTCTCTCCTTTGGCAGCAGCGAGAAAAAGATGGGCTGGCACATCCAACCAACCGCCCAGGTGATCTTTGAGGATTGCCGTGTTCCAGTGGAAAACCTGATAAACTCAGAGGGAATGGGGTTCCGTATCGCGATGTCGGGTCTGGATGGCGGCCGACTCAATATAGGAGCCTGCTCAATCGGCGGTGCACAGGCAGCGCTGGACATGGCTCTTGTTTATTCGCAGGAGCGTAAGGCTTTCGGTCAGGCAATCGGCGATTTTCAGGCTATCCAGTTCAAATTGGCAGACATGGCCACTGAGTTGGAGGCAGCGCGGGTATTTCTTTACTCGGCTGCAGCGAAGCTGGATGCCAAGTCGCCTGACGCCACTAAGTTCTGTGCCATGGCTAAACGATTTGCTACTGATGCAGGCTTCCAGGTTGCCAACGAGGCGCTGCAGATTCATGGCGGCTATGGCTACCTTGCGGAATACGGTGTGGAGAAAATTGTTCGCGACCTGCGGGTGCATCAGATTCTGGAAGGTACCAACGAAATCATGCGGGTGATTATCTCGCGAGCGCTCACGGCTTAGGAAAGTTCTTGAAATGACAACCATCGGATTTATCGGACTCGGCAATATGGGCGGGCCGATGGCGGCCAACCTTGTAAAGGCGGGATTGAACGTCACCGGATTTGATCTTTCTGCGGAGGCTGTTGCCGCAGCGCGGGAGGCCGGTTGTGCCATCGCGGAGACCGCGCAAGAGGCTGCAGAGGGACGCGATGTGGTTGTCACAATGCTGCCGGCCGGAAAACATGTGGTCGGTGTATATGAAGACATATCCGGTGTGGTGAAAACCGGTTGTCTGCTGATTGAGTGCTCGACGATCGACATTAAGTCAGCAGCCCGGGCCCATGAGATTGCGTCACAGGCGGGAGCCTTGTCTGTGGATGCTCCGGTGTCTGGCGGTATCATGGGCGCAATCAACGGAACCCTGACTTTCATGGCTGGCGGCACGAACGAGGCTCTCGATGCAGCCGAGCCGATCCTTGATCCGATGGCTGGACGTGTCGTGCGATGTGGTTCGGCGACTGCGGGGCAAGCTGCCAAAGTCTGCAACAACATGATCCTGGCCGTTACCATGATTGGCACTGCCGAAGCGTTTGAAATGGGCCGGCGGCTGGGGCTGGAGGATCAGGCCCTGTTTGATGTGGTGTCGACCGCTTCCGGTCAAAGTTGGTCAACGACCACTTACTGTCCGGTTCCCGGACCGGTGCCCACATCACCTGCCAACAACGACTACAAGCCCGGTTTTGCTGCAGAACTGATGCTGAAGGATCTGGGTTTGAGCCAGGATGCGGCTGAGCAGACAAACGCCTATACCCCGATGGGGGCGAAGGCGCTGGATCTCTATAAGACCTTCTGCGAGCAAGGCCATCAGGGAACGGATTTCTCTGGCATTATCAAATTGATGCAACAGGCGAAAAATTCCGTCATTTAGGACTCGGATGGAAAACCCATCGTTGCTGTGGGCAAATCTTAATTTCTCGCCTAAGCCCCCGTTAATGCGGCAACATTTTCCTGCGACATTTCCGTTTGCTTAACCAAACATTAGCCGCCTGTTAGGAAACAGGCGCTATCTGTTGAAGCCAAGGCGGCCCTAAGCGTCACCTTGGTTCCCGGAAAAGGTATCGCGTACCGGGAAAGGATTTATTCGGTGAGTTTTTCCGAAGATTCAGTACTGCGTTGAGTAACAAATCTGCGGTGGTCTTTCCTTGAGTTTCGGATGGACTGCCGCAGTTTTTGTTTGTGCGGCGGGCACGCCTCGTCTAAGCGCCTTTTATGGCCAGGAAACGAAAATCTCGCGCAATCATGCTGCAAGGCACGGGCTCCGATGTGGGCAAAACCGTCCTGGTGGCCGGTCTCTGCCGGCTTGCCAGAATGCGTGGCCTGAGCGTGCGGCCATTTAAACCACAGAATATGTCAAACAATGCCGCTGTTGCCGACACACCGCTGGGCGATGGTAGCGGAGGTGAAATTGGCCGTGCTCAGTGGCTTCAGGCGCTGGCCTGCGGCGTGCCGTCCAGCGTCGACATGAACCCTGTGCTGCTCAAGCCGCAGTCTGAGACCGGCAGCCAGATTATCGTTCATGGCAAGGTATGGGGATCAGCAGGCGGGCGAGACTACCAACAGATCAAGCCGCGGCTCCTTGGGGCGGTTATGGAGAGTTTCGAGCGGCTCGGAGACGAAACAGATCTGATCATTGTGGAGGGCGCCGGATCGCCGGCTGAGATCAACCTGCGTTCAGGCGATATTGCCAACATGGGTTTTGCCACCGCCGCTAATGTACCGGTTGTGTTAGTCGGTGATATTGATCGCGGTGGTGTGATCGCCTCGATCGTCGGGACGCACACCATCCTGCCACCGGAAGATCGCAACATGATCCGGGGCTTTCTGATCAATAAGTTTCGCGGCGATGTCAGCCTGTTCGACGACGGATTGAAACAGATCACAGAATTTACAGGATGGCCTGGATTTGGCGTTGTGCCGTTTTTGCCGGAGGCTTCGCGCCTGCCAGCCGAGGATTCGGTTGCTCTGGAACACTCTGTTGCTGACTCGCAGGATGGTGTGACCATTGCAGTGCCGATTTTGTCGCGCATCGCCAATTTCGATGATCTCGATCCCTTGAAACTGGAACCCGGGGTCCGGCTGGTCTTTGTCCGCCCCGGTGATCCCTGGCCCTGTGATGCCCGGTTGATTGTCCTGCCCGGGTCGAAGTCCACCATCGCCGATCTGAACCAATTCCGGGAACTGGGTTGGGATGCCGAGCTGATGAGACATGTTCAAAGGGGTGGAAAGGTACTTGGCATTTGTGGTGGCTATCAGATGCTGGGCCGGATCGTGCGTGACCCCGATGGCATTGAGGGGACTGATCGGGAAGTGGAGGGGCTTCGGCTTCTCGATGTCGAGACGGTCCTGGTGCCAGAGAAAACTGTTCTCAATCAAAATGCCACTGACGCCGAAACCGGACGGCCATTGTCCGGTTATGAAATTCATATGGGTCAGACCACCGGCCCGGATACAAAGCGTCCCATGATACGTTTTGCAGGAGCGCCCGACGGAGCTATCTCTCAAGATGGCAGCGTGCGTGGCTGCTACCTGCACGGCTTGTTCACAACAGACGACTGGCGCGCGGCATTTTTGGCTTCACTGGGTGTGTCCGGTGGCGCGCTGAACTATCGCGCGGAGGTGGAACGAACTCTCGATGTTCTGGCAGAACGTCTGGATCCAGTGGTCAAGTCAACAATTTTCGAGCTTTGAACAACCCCGTCAATCCATGTCGCATTCGTGATTGACTTGCCGGTCGGTGGACTGTTTAGTCGCAGTTGCAAGTGGTCTTTGAACGGCCCCACCTCGGGGATTCGGAGAGCAAAAGGGAATGTGAGGGGCTGACCCAATTCGGGAGCCCGAAACACAGCCGACCCCGCGACTGTAGCGGTGAGGTTTGCCCATCATGCCACTGTCAGGGCTTCAATGGTCAGGGCGGGAAGGCGGGCAGATACTGACGATCCGCAGCCAGGAGACCTGCCATCTGCAAAGGGCGATATTGCCCATACGATCAACGGACGGGGAGTTCCGTTTGCGAAGTGGCAATTTTCCCGCCATCCGCAAGCACCCGTCACAGAGCAAAACACGGGAGTTGTTTGCAGACATGAAAAAGATAACCCTTACCGGCCTGGCAGCTATGGCCACGCTGTTTTCCACATCGGCGCTCGCGCATCATCCCATGGGCGGCAAGACGCCATCCAACCTGATGGAAGGCCTGCTCTCCGGTATCGGACATCCGGTTCTCGGCCTTGATCATCTTGCTTTTGTCGTTGCTGTCGGCATTGCCGCTGTCCTTATCGGGGCGCGATTCGCGTTGCCGCTTTTCTTCATTCTGGCGACCGTCGCCGGCACTGGCATACACCTGATGGCAATCAACCTGCCTGCGGTTGAGCTGGTGATTTCGCTTTCCGTAGCTGCAGTCGGCTTGCTTCTCATCACTGGCAGGGCCGTATCATTTGCGGTTTTCGCGTCTCTCTTTGCAGTCGCCGGATTGTTCCACGGACACGCCTATGGCGAGGCGATCTTTGGCGCTGAGACGACGCCGGTACTGGCCTATCTGTCAGGTTTCGGCATGACCCAATATGCCATTTCCATTATCGCTGGCACGGCAATTGTCACGAGCCTTGGCAAGGCGCAGGAATTCGTCAACAACGTTCCGGCCCGTATCGCCGGGGGCATGGTTGCAGGCGCAGGGTTTCTGATGGTCGGAGAAAAGGCCATCGCTGCTGCCTTCGGCTAAGAGGCAAATGGCCCACACCACCGCCGGCGCATCGCTAGTACTCGGCGGTGCGCGATCCGGTAAAAGTGCATTTGCCGAAAAACTTGCCACCGACAGCGGACTGCAAAAAATCTATCTCGCGACCGGCGAAAAGCGGGACGGCGAGATGGAAGACCGCATCGCTCAGCATCAGCAAAGGCGCGGGAAGGATTGGCAACTGGTAGAGGAACCGCTTGCCCTTGCACAAGAACTGAAAAATCTTGCCGGTCCGGACTCCTTCGTTCTGGTAGACTGCCTGACCCTTTGGCTCACCAATCTGATGATGGCCGAACGCGACGTATCCAACGAGTGCCGATACCTTGTCGATGTGTTGGAGGGATTGTCGCGAGACTCGTCTGTCGCATTGGTGAGCAATGAAGTCGGGCAGGGCATTGTGCCGATGGAAAAGATGGCGCGGGACTTTCGCGATTATGCCGGCAGATTGCATCAGGATATTGCCGCTGTGGCTCCGAATGTCTGGTTCGTAACTGCCGGCCTCCCGCAAAAACTGAAGTGAGATTATTGGAAATGGACGCACAAAAAATACCTGCCACAGTTATCACGGGGTTCCTTGGATCTGGCAAAACGACGCTCATTCGAAACCTTCTGGCGACTGCCAACGGAAAGCGTATCGCCCTGATTATCAACGAGTTCGGTGACCTCGGCGTAGATGGTGATGTACTCGCGGGCTGTGGCGACGAGACCTGTAGCGAAGATGACATTGTGGAACTCACCAATGGTTGCATTTGCTGCACTGTCGCCGATGATTTCATCCCAACAATTACCAGGTTGATGGAGAGTGACCGACGTCCGGACCACATCGTCATCGAGACGTCTGGACTGGCGTTGCCACAACCACTCGTCAGTGCCTTCAACTGGCCTGAGATTCGCGAACAGGTCACGGTGGACGGCGTTGTGACTGTTGTTGATTCAGCGGCGGTCTCTGAAGGCCGGTTTGCCCATGATCATGACGCGGTACAGGCCCAACGGGTTCAGGATGAAAGCCTCGACCACGAAAGCCCGCTTGAGGAACTGTTTGAAGACCAGATCACTTGCGCCGACATGATTGTTTTGAGCAAGACCGATCTGGTGAATGCGGACCGCCTTGACTTTGTCGAAGGTGAGGTTCGCGATGCAACAGAACGCAGGGTAAAGTTGATCCGCGCTGGTGTTGACAGCGTCCCGAGTGCGGAAGTTCTTCTGGGACTTGGAATAGGAACCGAGAACGACATGGCTGCACGAAAGAGCCATCACGAACTGCATCATGAAGACGGACACGAACACGACCATGATGAGTTTGAAAGCTTCGTGGTTGAGGGATCAGCGATTTCCGACGCCAGCGCGCTTGCCGCTTCGTTGACGTCCATTATCGAGAAACATGACATTTTGCGCCTGAAGGGATTTGTAGAAGTATCAGGCAAGCCAATGCGTCTGGTCGTTCAGGCCGTGGGCAGGCGTGTCGACTCCTATTTCGATCGTGACTGGCAAGCCAACGAAAAGCGTGGTTCTCAACTGGTGGTAATTGGCCTTCATGACATTGATGAAACGGCCATTCGCGAAGATCTGTTGGCGGCTCTTGTGTAGAGCCCCATGCACCTCCTCCTCGCACAAAAGGGCGCTCTCGCTGATGCGGATGAGGCGATTGATCTAAACCAGTCGCCGGCTGATCTGGTTTTCATTTCAGCGGCTGATACCGAACTTGCGGGCATAGCACATGCTGCCGGTGGTGATCTTTCGGTTCGGGTGGCCAATCTGATGGCGCTGAGCCATCCGATGTCTATAGACGTTTATGCCGGGAAAACGATTGCCAGGTCGCGAATGGTGGTCGTTCGTGTTTTGGGTGGCGAGAGTTATTGGCCCTATGGTCTGGAAGTACTGCACGCCACCTGTCACGCCAACGATATTCCGCTCGTCGTTTTACCAGGCGACGACAAGCCGGACCTGTCGCTTGAACGGTTTAACAACGCCGATGCCGAGACCCGGTTCAGGCTGTGGGCTTACCTGAACCATGGCGGTGCGGGCAATCTGTCGAATTTTCTGGCGTTCGTTTCCGGCTATCTGAATGGCAACTCGAGTGCAGTTCCGGAAGCCGCGCCGCTGCTTAAAGCGGGGCTGTGGTGGATGGACAACGAATGCCCATCCATAGATGACCTGCGAGCCGGTTGGACCGCCGGGTCACCTGTGGTTGCGATCACGTTCTACCGGGCCTTGCTGCAAGCTGGAAACACGCAACCGATTGCCGCTCTCGTCGAAGCGCTGAAACAGATGTCCGTCAATGCGCTGCCTGTATTTGTCTCGTCTCTGAAAGACGCGGTCTCTCAGGAAACGATCAGAACCCTGTTCGGGCAGGCAAAACCCGATGTGGTGATCAACCTCACCGGGTTTGCTGTTTCATCGCCCGATGGCAACCATTCTCCGACCGTTCTGGATGAGGGCGGAGCAGTGGTGCTTCAGGCCGTGCTTGCTGGTGGCAGTGAGGAAGCATGGAACGGCTCCGACCAGGGGCTCTCGTCACGCGATCTGGCCATGAATGTCGCTCTGCCGGAAGTTGACGGAAGGGTGCTTTCGCGCGCCGTGGCGTTCAAAAATGCCGGGGTTTTCGATGACAGCGTCGAAGCCAATATTGTTCGCCACGTTGCCCGACCTGATCGGGTCCGCTTTGTTGCGGAACTCGCGGTCAATTGGGCACGCCTGCACAACAGCGAAGCGAAGGACCGAAGGGTCGCAATTGTCCTCGCGAACTATCCAAACCGCGACGGGCGGTTGGGCAATGGAGTCGGACTCGACACACCGGCTGCGACGATGAAGGTCTTGCAGGCCATGGCTGGGGCCGGCTATCCCGTCGATGATCTGCCCTGCGACGGCGAAGCGCTTGTTGCGTTTCTTCAGGCTGGACCGACCAACGCTGCAAGCGATGGACGTGTCATCCGCGAAACAGTTTCGCTGGTTCGTTACGAAGAGCAATTCGCGAAGCTTCCGGAACCAGTCAAGCAACAAGTGCTTGAGCGTTGGGGTGCGCCCGAAAGTGATCCGTTTTTTCTTTCGAGCCGGGCTGCGTTTGCCCTTCCTCTTGCCCGCTTTGGCGATACGCTTGTCGGCATTCAGCCGGCGCGCGGCTATAACATTGATCCTACCGACACTTATCATTCGCCGGACCTGGTTCCGCCGCATGGATATTTTGCATTCTATTTCTTTTTGCGAGCCGTTTACGGCATCCATGCCATCGCTCACATGGGGAAGCATGGCAACATGGAATGGTTGCCGGGCAAAGCACTGGCCTTGTCGCAGACGTGCTTCCCGGAAGCAGTTCTTGGACCGCTGCCGCATATTTATCCGTTCATCGTCAATGATCCCGGAGAAGGGACGCAGGCGAAAAGGAGGTCGTCAGCCGTCATCATCGATCATCTCACGCCACCGCTGACGCGGGCGGAGACCTATGGTCCACTCAAAGAACTCGAAGCGCTGGTGGATGAATATTACGAGGCCGCCGGAGTTGATCCGCGTCGGCTCTCGTATCTGCACAAACAAATCTTGGACCTGATGCGCGACACCGGGCTGGACCAGGATGCCGGTATCGGCGCGGATACGAGCGACGATGGTGCGCTCACCAAGCTCGATGCCTATCTGTGTGAACTCAAGGAGATGCAGATACGCGATGGTCTGCACATCTTTGGCGAAGCACCCAGCGACAGATTGAAGACCGACCTGACCGTGGCCTTGGCCCGGGTGCCGCGCGGGCAGGGACAAGGCGGCGACCAAAGCCTGCAACGGGCAATTGCTGTTGATGTGCTGGACGGGAAGGGCTTCGATCCCCTGGATTGCGCGATGGGAGAGCCATGGCGGGGCAGCAAACCAGCGACGCTGCAGACTTTGTCGGACGAAGCATGGCGTACAAATGGAGATACGGTCGAGCGGATCGAAATGCTGGCCGTACAGCTGGTGTCCGGTGATATTGCGTGTGATGCAAGCTGGACGGAGACCCAATCTGTTTTGGCTGAAATCACAGCCGTAATTGCACCTTCTATTGAAGCCTGCGGTCCCGCAGAACTTGACAGTTTCCTTGCCGCTCTGGATGGCCGGTTTGTTGTGCCCGGACCATCGGGTGCACCCACGCGCGGTCGCACGGATGTTCTGCCCACCGGTCGCAATTTTTACTCCGTCGACACCCGGGCAGTGCCGACCCCCGCGGCGTGGTATCTTGGACAGAAGTCTGCGGAATTGCTGATCAAGAGGCACCGCCAGGAAAACGGTGAATGGCCAACCTCGCTGGGCCTGTCGGCCTGGGGCACCTCAAATATGCGCACCGGGGGTGACGACATCGCTCAGGCCATGGCCCTGATCGGTGTCCGTCCTGTATGGGACCACGGCTCACGCCGCGTGACAGGTTATGAAGTCATCACACTGGCAGAGCTCGGGCGGCCGCGGGTCGATGTAACGCTGCGGATTTCCGGGTTTTTCCGTGATGCGTTTCCGGCTCAGATCGATCTTTTTGATAGTGCAGTACGTGCAATCGCTGCCCTCGAGGAAAATGCTGCGGATAATCCAATTGCTGCGCGCGTGGAACGCGAGGCGACAAGCTTTCTGGCCGAAGGACTGGATTTGAAAACTGCGCGCCAACGCGCCGGCTACCGAATATTCGGTTCAAAGCCCGGCGCCTATGGCGCAGGTTTGCAAGCTCTGATCGACGAGAAGGGCTGGAACAACAAGGCCGATCTGGCAGAGGCCTATCTGACCTGGGGAGCCTATGCTTATGGTGCCAATGCCGCAGGCGAGGCCGAACGCGGCCAGTTTGAGCAACGCCTGAGCAGCGTTGAGGCCGTTGTTCATAATCAGGACAACCGCGAACATGATCTGCTGGATTCAGATGACTATTATCAGTTCGAAGGCGGCATGACCGCAGCCGTTGAACACATTTCCGGTGCACGTCCGGTTGTCTATCACAACGATCATTCCCGGCCCGACAAGCCGGTTGTTCGAACGCTTGAGGAAGAGATCGGACGGGTTGTGCGTGCCCGGGTGGTGAACCCCAAGTGGATAGCCGGAGTCATGCGACATGGTTACAAAGGCGCCTTCGAGATTGCCGCAACCGTGGACTATCTGTTCGCGTTTTCTGCAACGACCGGGGCTGTGCGGGATCATCATTTCGATGCTGTCTATCAGGCGTTTGTAGCCGACGAGAACGTACGCAGCTTTATGGCAGAAAAGAATGCAGAGGCATTGAAGGAAATGGCAGACAGGCTTTTGGAAGCACAGGAGCGTGGCCTTTGGACAGCGCGCTCCAACTCAGCGAAATTCGAACTTGAACAATTGGCAGGACAGAACAATGGCTGAAAAATCTAAAACTTTGAAGAACATGAGCGAAGATGAGCTCAATGCCCGCCATGCAGAAAAAATGAAGAAGAAAAAGGCTGCGCGGGACAAGATCATCGCGACCAAAACCCGTGAAAAAGGGTTGGTTATGGTTCATACCGGCAAGGGCAAAGGCAAGTCGACAGCGGCCTTCGGTATGGTATTCCGTGCTCTGGGCAACGGCATGAAGGTCGGTGTCGTTCAGTTCGTGAAGGGTAAATGGGCGACCGGCGAACGCGCTGTTCTCGAAAAACTGGGTGATCAGGTCACGATGACAGCAATGGGCGATGGATTTACCTGGGAGACCCAGGACCGTCAGCGTGACATTGATGCAGCGCGCGCCGCATGGGAACGCGCCAAGGCCATGATTATGGACGACGAGCACGACATGGTGTTGTGCGATGAACTCAACATCGTGCTGCGCTATGATTATCTGCCCGTCGACGAAATCCTGGAAGTGCTCAAAAACAAGCCGGAAATGAAGCATGTCATCATAACTGGCCGTAATGCCAAGGACGAACTGATGGATTTCGCCGATCTTGTGACCGAGATGACGATGGTCAAGCATCCGTTCCGCGATGGGGTGAAAGCTCAGGTGGGCATCGAGTTCTAGGGGCGTGAACCGCTCCGCTTAAACGATTATCAAGAGATGTCCGATAGCTTCTTCGCGATCGATTGTTGAAGAGGTGTTTCATGGCTGGAAAGTTCACCAACCAGTTGCAGGCGGCCATTCTTTTCGATGGTGTAGAGCCTGTTTGCCCATCCCTTGCCCTCAATCCGCTCCGGATGGAGATGCTCGAAAAAAACATTCCGCTGTCGATCACACAGGAATCCGAGGACTTCGTTCTCCTGATGGGACCTGATGATCTGTTCATTACCGTTGGATTTCACAGCAATCCGGCCGAACTTTCAGTCTTCGAAGCCACGCTGCGATCTTCATTCGTCAATATTGCCATGTCGGACGCCCGGGAACGGGTTACACGACATCGCAGTCATGTGATCGTCGAGGTGCGTCACGGTGTATTGCCCGACATGTCGGATGATCCGAAGTACAGTGGCTTTCTCGAAGAGATTGGGATGCCGAAACCTGGCCACTCGCTTGCGGCCTTTCGACTGCGATGTGATGTCATGGCAGCTATCTGCCGCCACATCATTGCTCATCAACCGGCCAGTGCGGTTCACTGGGTGCCGAGCAATCTGCTGGTCGCCGGCGAGCATTTTACCAGTTTCAGCGAGCCGGACCATCCGGGCATGCTGACAGTTCACGCCAGCCTCTACGGTCACGATACCATTCCCGGGTATAAAGAAGCGCCTGCCGGCTTCTTCACCCAGGGAGCCTCCGATTACATTGGTCGTGAAATTCACATGACACCGGCTCCGATTCCGTGGCCCGAATTGTATGAAACAGCCCTGGCCTTCATTCGGTTGGCTATATCGGAAAACGGCTACGTTATCCCCGATGATGACACGTTCGGCCCGGAATCCGGTGCCTTTTCCTATCGCGTCCGGCACATTGAAGCGGGCGATGCTGACGCCGTATCGCCTGATGCACATTATCAGCTTACGCTCGAGCGTTGCGACAAAAACGGCTATGTCGCCCCGACTTATGAGCCGCCTCAACCATTGCCCGACGGTGTTTCGTCTGTTGCCCAGTTGCTGGATCCCAACAACGAAGATGAACGTGCCCAACTGGACGAATTCGCCGCAAAGGAGAGCGCTGCGCTGGCTGCAGGCGGCAGTCTTCGGGTCCACTTGAAGGGAAACGGGGCACCCGCGACCGGTCCGGCAGTTGATGCCCGGCCGGACGACGACTACGAGGCTGATCGTCCGCTTGATCCCAACGACCCCATCGACCGTGCAATAATGGAGCGGCTTCGGCAGCGCGAGAAGATGGAATCCGAAGAGAGGCCCGCATCTGAAGCGAAGCCGTCCGGTGGATATGCACGCTCCGGATCATCGTTCGGCCGCCGAAAAGGCGGTTTCGGGACGAGGCACTAGCGTCGCATCCCAACCTTGCTCCCTGCCGCGGGATGGGAAACACTGTCAGTTCGCCAGAATCGTTTTGGTGCCCGATTGGGTTGATGGGGGAAGTCGATGAGCCTGCTTAATTCAATTCGTGACATGCTGGTGGGCAAGTCATCGGTGCAGATGGTCGCTGATGATCCCGAAATGGCATCGGAGATATTGCTCCTCGTGCGAATGATGTTCGCCGATGGCAAGATGACTGAGCGGGAACTCGAGCTCTTTAAGAACATCTGCGAGACAGTGTTTAACATTCCCGAAGCCGATGTTCCGGATGTCATTCTCTTTTTGAAGGAATACGGATACGAGACCAGTGGCGAACAGGCCGCCGCAACCTTCGAAAACATGCCGGGGGAGCGCAAACGGGACTTGCTTGTCCATCTCATTTCAATGGCACGAGCCGACAGCCGATTGCATACCAATGAGGCCGACCTGATTGTCCGTGTTGCCAGAATTTTGGGCTACACACCTGAACAGGTGCGGAAGTGGCTCTGAACCATGTTTGAGCGCGTCGTAGAATATCTGGAAGGCGGCGCAAGTGACGGGGCGCAGCGTTTTGAAAACAAAGATGTACGCGCAGCAGTTGCTGCACTGTTTTTCCATATGATTTTTGTTGACGGGGAGGTCACAAGGCAGGAGCTGGCAACGCTCAAACTGCTTTTGACCGACAAGTTCCATCTGAGTTCTGAACAGGTCGATCATCTCTGCCGGGAGGGTGTCGCTGAAGAAAAAGCTTCGGCAACCCTGTTCCCGTTTACAACCATATTGAATCGTGCGTTGTCCCCAAAAGAGCGCCGGGACCTGATCTCAAATCTGCAGTCTCTGGCGTATGCTGATGGTGTGCTGCACCCGCTGGAATCGAGAATGATCGGGCAAGTAACGAGGCTGCTGAATCTCAACTGATTGCTGCTGGTGTGTCGCAAATCCTATCGATTGCGACGCGAAAGCGTTTGCCCTTTGTGACCGCATTAATTAGTCTCAGACCCGAACGATGGCGCCCCCTGAAGGGCTGAGAAACATTCCGGTGAGGCCGACCCATTCGGGGCCAAGACCGGGGCTATCGCAAAGCATAACCGGGTTCTCCCGCTTGTGCTGCGTCTCGTTCGTCAACTGGAACGAGGTCGCTATGAAAAATATGTTTTCCGTTTTGTTCTTTGCCGCGCTGACCATGCCCGCTCATGCCCATTGGGGGCATGTTGGCGAACTGGCAGGCCATGGGCATGTCATCGCAGTCGGAGCGCTGATCGGAGCGGCGGCCCTCGCTGCTGCCCTTTTGCGTCCGCAACCCGATGAGGATCGTGATGAAGATGCAGAGTCGGAAACAGAAACAGAGGAAGCCCCCGTATGAGCGCTTCTGAAAAGTTGGGTGTTATGATCTGCGGCCATGGCAGCCGCAATCAAAATGCCATGAAAGAATTCGCCAAATTGTCCCAGGGGCTGAAGGGCCGCTTCGGTGATGTGCCGGTTGAATACGGCTATCTTGAATTTGCCAACCCTGTGATCAGCCACGGACTGGACAAGCTTCGAGATCAGGGGTGCACCAAGGTGCTCGCGGTGCCGGGGATGCTTTTCGCGGCGGGCCACGCAAAAAATGATATCCCCTCAGTCCTGAACACCTATCAGGCGCAGAACCCAGGAATGGAGGTCATCTATGGCCGGGAACTTGGCGTAGACCTAAAAATGATCCGCGCCGCCGGTGCGCGGATCCAGGAAGCACTGGACGCCGCAAATGATAAGGTGCCGTTGCACGAAACCATGCTGATGGTCGTAGGACGCGGGTCTTCTGACCCGGATGCCAACTCAAACATCAACAAGATCATGCGGATGCTCTGGGAAGGTTTTGGCTTCGGGTGGGGCGAAGTCTGCTATTCCGGCGTCACGTTTCCACTGGTTGAACCGGGCCTCGAACACGCGGCGAAACTGGGCTACCGACGCATCGTCGTGTTTCCCTATTTTCTTTTTACGGGTGTGCTGATTAAGCGCATCTACTCCTTCACTGACACCGTGGCCGATCGCTATCGCGACATCGAGTTCCTCAAGGCCGGTTACCTGAATGATCACGAACTGGTTCTCTCGACCTTTGAGGATCGGGTCAACGAGATCGAGGCCGGGCAGAACGTGATGAACTGTCAGATGTGCAAGTATCGTGAACAGGTGCTGGGCTTTGAGGACCAGGTAGGACTGGCACAGGAGAGTCATCACCATCATGTGGAAGGGATCGGCGGTGGGCTGGAAAACTGTCCCTGCAATGGGGACTGCGACGCTTCATGCCGGGATGAGGCATTCTGCAAGGCTCACGATCTGCCGTGGACGCCGCTGCATACCCACGATCATGCCCATGGCGAAGCGCATAGCCACGATCATGATCACCATCACCATCCTTATCCGCATGCTGATCATCCGCATGGACCAAACTCCATGAAGAAGGATGGCTAGGGCCGTGCAGCACATCAACCCGCCAGATCCCGATGGTCTGAACCAGTGAGCCAGTTCGATTATATCCGCGACCCCGAAGAGATTTACAGACAGTCCTTTGCAACGGTTGAGAGCGAGGCGGACCTGCTGTCGTTGCCACCGGAAATGCGGCCGGTAGCGACGCGGATGATCCATTCATGTGGCATGATAAACCTGACGCAAGACATTGACTTTTCAGAACAATCCGTCGGTTCCGGTCGAACGGCACTGGAGGCCGGCAGGCCAGTTTTCTGCGACGTCGAAATGGTTCGTTCCGGCATCATTGAGAGGCTCTTGCCAGCCGGCAACAAGCTGATCTGCAAGCTTGGCGATTCCCGGGTTGCGGATCATGCTAAAGTGATCGGCAACACGCGCTCCGCCGCTGCGGTCGATTTCTGGAGCGAGGAGCTGGAGGGTGCATTGGCTGTCATTGGCAATGCACCGACGGCACTTTTTCGACTGCTTGAACGGATCGGGGATGGCGGACCAAAGCCTGCATTGGTCGTCGGTATTCCTGTCGGATTCGTCGGTGCTGTGGAGTCAAAGAAAGCGCTAGCAGAAAACACTTTAGGTCTTGATTTTATTACCGTTAATGGCCGTCGAGGAGGGTCGGCAATGGCGAGCTCAGTGATCAATGCCCTCGCAGGAAACCTGGGTTGATGGCACCGTGGCTCGACATTATCGGAATCGGCGAAGATGGCGTCGATGGGCTCTCCGCTTCTGCGAAGAAAACGCTGAAGGCGGCAGAAATTATCATTGGCGGAGACAGGCACCACAAGCTCTTACCAAACGTCGACGCCTTAAGGATCAGCTGGCCGTCGCCGTTTGATGCGATGATCGACGAAATCAGGTCGTATCGCGGTAAACGACTGGTCATTCTCGTGACCGGGGATCCGCTCTGGTATTCTGTCGGGGCTCGCATCGCCGGCGCTATTCCAGCGGATGAGATCCGTTTCCATCCGCAACTTTCGGCCTTCCAATGGGCAGCCGCCCGAATGGGCTGGAGCCTTGCAGATTGTGAGACGGTGACCATTCACGGCCGTGCTGACAGTCAGATCCTGCCGCATCTGGCACCAAACGTGAGAATCCTGGTACTGACGCAGAATGCCGACAGCCCGGCGGTGGTTGCGCAATTGCTGGTTGATCGTGGCTTTGGTGAAACCAGGATGACCGCGCTGGCGGCACTCGGCGGCGAACGGGAGCAGCGTTTCGATGGCGTTGCCGGCACATGGAACCATGAAGTCCCGGATTTTCACCTGTTGGCGCTTGATTGCGTCGCGGCAGAAGGTGCTCAATGGTATTCACGCACCGGAGGCCTGCCTGACTATGCCTTCGTTTCCGATGGTCAGATGACCAAACAGGATGTCCGCGCGACGACACTTGCGAAACTGTCGCCTTATCCGGATGCACTGCTCTGGGACATCGGGGCGGGTTGCGGATCGGTAAGCGTCGAGTGGATGCGCGCAGCACGGGGAGCGCTGGCCATTGCCATTGAACCAAAGGCGGGTCGGCGTGAAATGATCGCGAAAAACGCTGTTCTTCTGGGCACTGAGAAGCTGCAGGTGGTCGGCGGAGAAGCGCCAAAGGCGCTTGCCGGTCTGCCGCAGCCGGATGCCGTCTTTGTCGGTGGCGGTCTGACCACTGGTGGTGTGTTGGAGACAGCGTGGAAGGCGTTGCGCCCCGGTGGCCGGCTGGTTGCCAATACGGTGACGTTGGAGAGCGAAGCCCGATTGCTGGCTCTGCATGCTGAATATGGTGGAGAGCTTACCAGGTTAGCGGTTCAAAGAGCGGAGCCAGTCGGCCATTTTCACGGCTGGCGGGCCGCCATGCCGGTCACTCAGTGGCTGGTAATCAAACCCTTTGGAGCCTCGAGATGAGCGGAACACTCTATGGTTTGGGAGTGGGTCCCGGTGATCCGGAACTGCTCACGCTCAAAGCCCACAGGATATTGAAGGCTGCCAGGGTCGTTGCCTATCCCGCACCTGATAGTGGTGAGAGTTTTGCACGCTCGATCGTGGCGCAATATCTGTCGCCCAGACAGGTCGAAATTCCGATCATCGTGCCGATGCGGCTTGAGCGATTTCCAGCAAAAGCGGTTTATGACGAGGTCTCGGTGACAATTGCCTCACATCTCGACACCGGTCAGGACGTGGTGGTTTTGTGCGAAGGGGATCCGTTCTTCTACGGCTCTTTCATGTATGTCTATGAGCGTCTGGCCGGAAGCCATCCTTGCGAAATCGTGCCGGGGATCTCTTCACTCATGGCTTCGGGCGCCGTTCTGGGCAGGCCGCTTGCAGCCCGCAACGACCTGGTCACAGTCATTCCCGCCCCCCTTGATGATGGCAAAATTCTTTCCCAGCTTGAGCAGGCCGATGCGATTGCCTTCATCAAGGTCGGGCGGCATCTGAGCCGAATCCGTGGATTGATCGAAAAAGCCGGACTGCTCGACGCGGCGGCCTATCTCGAACGGGTTACGCTCGACAATCAAAGGTTGATGCCCCTTTCGCGGGCAGGGGATGACACAGCCCCCTATTTCTCGATGATTCTCATTTACAAGGGCGGCGATGACTGGATCTCTGCCCTGCCGATTGAAGGCAAAAGCCAATGAATGACCTGAAAATCGAACCTGCCATTATTGTTCTATCGGCGTCTTCGCTGGCGGTTGCGGAGGAGATCAAGGCCCTGTGTGGCGGCAGGATTCATGCGCTGCGCAGTCGGGTTGATCAAGCAGACGTGTTGTTCGACGACGCCGCGCGCCATCTGGGTGATCTGTTTGAGAAACGACGGCCGCTTGTGGGCATCATGGCGGCAGGCGCTCTCATCAGGTTGATTGCCGGGTACATTGGTGAAAAAAGATCCGACCCGCCGGTGCTTGCTGTGGCCGATGACGGATCAAGCATTGTGCCTCTGCTCGGCGGCCATCAGGGTGCCAACGACCTGGCGCGGATGATTGCCACCCACCTGGGTGGTCATGCGGCTGTGACAACAGCGGGCGACATTCGTTTTGGTGTGGCACTGGATGAGCCGCCGCGAGGTTGGAAATTGGCGAACCCCGACAATGCCAAGCAGGTTATGGCCGCTCTTCTTGGCGGCGCAAAGGCCCGGATAGAGGGCAATGCCTCCTGGTTACGGCAAAGCGATCTTCCGGTCGCAGATACCGGTCAGGTGCAGTTGACCATCACCGATAACGCGGTTGTTCCCAATGCCTTGCAGCTTGTCTATCATCCGCAAAATGTGGTCCTGGGAGTGGGCTGCGAACGGGGCACCGAAACAGCCGAACTGATCGATCTCACGCAGAAGGTATTGGCGGAAGCTGGATTGCATCGCGGATCGCTGGCCTGCATTGCGTCGATCGATCTGAAAGCAGACGAAACGGCCATCCATGCAGTTGCCGAATATTTTGAAGTTCCGGCAAGGTTTTTTGATGCTGCTACGCTGGAGGCGGAGACGCCGCGGCTTCACAATCCGTCCGAAATTGTATTTGCCGAAGTCGGTTGCCATGGCGTGGCCGAAGGCGCAGCGCTCGCGGCAACCGGCAGCGACGGTGAACTTTTGGTCGCCAAGATGAAATCCACACGTGCAACGGCTGCCATTGGCCGCTCGGCAAGTCCGGTTCAAATCGGAACTGCTGGCCGCGCGAGGGGCCATCTCTCGGTGGTGGGAATCGGCCCGGGGAGCGAGGATTGGCGGTCGCCGGAGGTTACCGCTTTGGTATCGGCAGCCACCGATCTGGTGGGATATTCGCTCTATCTGGATCTGCTCACAGGCCTGACTGAGGGCAGGCTCCGACACGATTTTGATCTTGGCAAGGAAGAGGATCGCGTCCGTCACGCTATGGAGCTGGCGGGCGAGGGCAAAAATGTAGCACTGGTTTGCTCGGGTGATGCCGGGATTTATGCCATGGCAACCCTGGTCTATGAGCTTTTGGCTGATGGCGGACTGAGTGACGCCGCGAGACGCATCTCCCTTCAGATTTCGCCGGGCATATCCGCCCTTCAGGCGGCGGCGGCCCGGGCCGGCGCTCCGCTTGGCCATGATTTTTGCACGATATCTCTGTCCGACCTGTTGACCCCCT
>CALIOE010000124.1 GCA_938044775.1 uncultured Rhizobiaceae group bacterium | reverse complement strand
GGAATGGGTGAGTTGAAGAAAATGTCCCAATCACCAGCAACGCGAATGAACCGCCCCATGAGGGATTGGAGCCGATGATTTGCCCCCGTTGCCGGTGATACGCCAGCCGAAACAACCACAGTCAGGTGTTTTGGGGTGATTCCGACAAACGCGTGCCAAATCTATGATGCCTTTATTCAATGAGGATCACCTCAATAGGGTGGTGCCGAGCTGCTGCTCAGAATCGCGGAGAGCGGACGCAGGTTCTGTCCGGTACGGCAAACGCGCCCGGGGGCCGGTTGACTTCAATACGCCAGACGTCATTTTCGACCAATACTTGAGCCAAGCCACACGATCGTTAAACAGCTGTCGGGAAAAATCATGAAACTCACGGACTTCAAAGTGCTGACATTTGACTGTTACGGCACCCTGATCGACTGGGAGACGGGCATGGTAAACGGCCTGGAGCCGCTTACATCGCGTCTGAAAGATGCACCAGATCGGGACACCATTCTGGGAGCCCATGCACGCCATGAATCCTCACAACAGAAATGGACACCCGGCAAACCATATTGCGATGTTCTGGCGACGGTCTACCGACGCCTGGCGGAAGAATGGGGCATTTCACCCACCCAGGAGGAATGTGTTGCCTATGGCCAATCGGTCAAAAACTGGCCGGCTTTCGAAGATTCCGTCGAGGCCCTTCGATACCTGAAGCAGCACTACAAGCTGGTCATTTTGTCAAACGTCGACAACAACAGCTTCGCCAGCAGCAACGAACGACTCGGTGTCGAATTTGATGCCATCTATACCGCTGAAGATGTCGGCTCATATAAGCCAGCAGACCGGAACTTTGAATACATGCTCGACAAGCTTCAAGACTTGGGCGTCGCCAGGAACGACATATTGCACACCGCAGAGAGTATGTTTCACGATCATGTTCCAGGCAGTCGCCACTCTCTGGCATCGTGCTGGATCTACCGCCGTCACGACAAACCGGGCTTTGGTGCAACAATGAACCCCGGCGATGTTCCGGAGGTCGACTTCAAGTTCAATTCAATGGCCCATCTGGTCGAGGCGCACAAAGCAGAACGGACTGCTTAGCCCCTCACCAGCCCGCTGACGGCGGCGTCTACCCGGCTCGCAGATGATCGGCATGCCAGGCGATGTGCTCCGCCATGAACGTCGAGATGAAGAAATAAGAATGGTCGTATCCGGGCTGCATGCGGGACGTCAGCTCGATGTCTCGACCCTCGGCCGCAGCGCGGAGCGAACCCGGCAGCAACCCGTCCAGGAACTGGTCTGCATCACCCTGATCGCAGAGAATGGGCGAAAAGCGGTGTCCATCTTCGATAAGATTGGTCGCATCATAAGCGCGCCAGGTGCTCTGGTCCTGCCCCAGATATTTCTCCAGTGCTCCTTTTGACCAGTCGGCAACCGAAGGCTCGCAGATCGGTGCGAATGCCGAACAACTTTTGAAGCGTTGCGGATTTTTCAGTGCAATTGTCAGTGCGCCATGCCCGCCCATGGAATGTCCGAAGATTGATTGCCGGTCCATATCCGTCTTAAAGTGGCTGGCAATCAAGGCCGGCAATTCTTCGCTGACATAAGTGTACATGTTGTAGTTTGCTGCATAAGGCTCCTGCGTCGCATCGAGGTAGAAACCAGCGCCTTTTCCGAACTGCCAATTGTCAGCCTCATCCGGCACATCATCTCCGCGCGGCGAGGTGTCGGGACAGACAACGATGATGCCGTGTTCGGCCGCTGCACGGCGATATTCTCCCTTGTCCAGCACATTGGCGTGGGTGCAGGTCAGTCCGGACAGGTACCACAATACAGGACAAGGGCCGCTTGCAGCCTGGGGCGGTACAAAAACCGCAAATGTCATATCACACTGACAGGCGTCGGAATGATGCGAATAAACGCCTTGTACGCCGCCGTGTGAAACGTTGGTGGAAATCGTCTCGATTTCTGCCGCCATTTTATCGTCTCTCCATTTTTAGAATGCCCTCGATTCGGCGTCCCTTTTCTGCAGCAAGCCGTATCATGCGGTGTACGGTTGGTCACCAGCCAGGGGCTGATGCGCGGACCATCCTTCAATCCTCATCGGGCCCGGCAGTGGCGGTGCCCCGCAGCAGCAGCTTCGGCTCGACTTGTGCACAGGTTCAACGCTGGATACATCAAGAGTGAATTGTATACATATTGTACAATATCTGAATTAGCTGTATCCTCACTGCCATGAAACAGAATGCCAAACTCATATGTGCACGAGACTTGAAGCACAGGGTCCTTTCCATGGAACTGTCACCAGGACACCCCTTGGACGAGGTGGCGCTTTCTGCCGAATTCGGCATATCCCGAACCCCGCTTCGCGAAATAATCCAGAAACTCGGTGGCGAGGGTTACTTAACACTGCTCGAAAACCGGGGAGCAAAAGTCGCTTCGCTCGACCTGTCGACACTGCGGCACTTCTTTCAAGCTGCGCCGATGATCTATGCATCGATTGCGCGGCTGGCAGCGGAGCACGCCATCGATTCTGACATCGAAAGACTGAAAGAAATTCAGGTTGCGTTCCGCCAATCCATCGGCGTGGGTCGCTCCTGCGAGACGGCGGGACACAACCATCGCTTCCATGAAGCGATAGGCGAGATGGCCGCATCGCCCTACCTGATGCCAAGCCTGAAGCGGCTGTTGATCGATCACACACGGATTGGCCAGATGTTCTATCGTTCGCGCTCAGACGGCGACCGAAACCGCATCAACGAAGCCGCGGATCAGCATGATGCCATGATCGAGGCCTTTGCCGGTCGCGACGCATCCCGCGCCGTCGAACTGACTCTTCAGCATTGGGAATTGTCGCGCGGTCAGATGGAGCGGTTTGTCAGCCCGGATCCCCTGCCATTTGAACTGGAGGGCCACGCCAGTGCGGTTTGAGGGCATCTACACGCCGGTCGTGACCCCGTATCACGATAATCATGACATTAACGAAGAGGCCTTCGCGGCCGTCATCGAAGACCTGATCTCATCGGGTGTACATGGGTTGATCATTGCCGGCACCACAGGAGAATATTACGCACAATCCCTGGACGAACGCTTCGCCCTGATGGCCCTGGCAAAGGAGATCATCGGCGCTCGGCTGCCTCTGATTGTCGGCACGGGCGCCATTCGCACAGAGGATTCGATCCTCTTTGCTCGAGAGGCCAAGCGCCTGGGGGCTGACGCACTTTTGATTGCAACACCGCCTTACGCCTACCCCACCGGACGCGAAATTGCTTTGCACGCGCTCGCCATTGATCGGGAAGCAAACCTGCCCGTGATGCTCTACAATTACCCGGGGCGAATGAGCGTCAACATGGACGAGGAAACGCTGGACCGGATCGGGCGCAGTCCGAATTTCTGCGCGATCAAGGAATCGTCCGGCAACCCCGATCGACTTCATATGCTGGCCCGCGAATACCCACATATCGCGCTTTCTTGCGGCATGGATGATCAGGCTCTGGAGTTCTTTGCATGGGGCGCGCGGTCCTGGGTCTGTGCCGGCTCGAATTTCGCACCTGAGGCACACATAGCGCTCTACAAATCTTGCGTTGTCGATGGCGACTTTACCAAGGGACGGCGCATCATGTCAGCAATGTTGCCGTTGATGCGGGTGCTCGAACAAGGCGGAAAATTTGTTCAGTGTATCAAACACGGCGTAACCCTTCGAGGCATTGATTGCGGTCCGCCGCGACGCCCGCTGCAACCTCTGAACAAACAAGATAAGCGCGAACTGGCTGAAGTTATCCGCACCATGAACCGGGTGATCGGTCAGATTGAGAAGGAAGCGAAATGAGCAGTTTGTTGAGCCGGGATGAATATGGCGCTCTTGCCGCCGCGCTGGAATTCCCGCGTGCCGCCTTCATCGATGGCAAATTCCGTGCCGGAAACGGCAAACCATTGCCGACGTACAATCCGGCAACCGGCGCGCTGCTCTGCGAGATCGCGGCCTGCAACGCGGACGATGTTGATCTTGCAGTATCGAAAGCCCGCGAGGCCTTTGAACAGGGGCACTGGTCGTCAAAGCATCCGGCAGAACGCAAGGATGTACTGATCAGATTGTGCAAACTGATAACCCGAAATGCACGTGATCTGGCGGTCATGGAGAGCCTCGATTCGGGCAAGCCCATTCGCGACTGCGAAACCATCGATATCCCTGAGACGATTCATACCATCAAGTGGCATGCAGAAACTGCCGACAAGATCTACGATCAGGTTGCGCCGTCTGGCGACGATGCAATGGCGATGATTGTGCGGGAGCCGGTGGGAGTTGTTGCCGCAGTTCTTCCCTGGAACTTCCCGCTTCTCATGCTTGCCTGGAAGGTGGGACCGGCCCTCGCCGCGGGCAACAGCGTGATTGTCAAACCTGCCGAACAGACGCCACTGACAGCTTTGCGTGTCGCCGAACTGGCCTGCGAAGCCGGGTTGCCAGCAGGCGTGTTGCAGGTGCTGCCCGGAGACGGTCCGTCAGTGGGCGCGCCTCTGGGACTGCACACAGATGTCGACATGGTCAGTTTCACCGGCTCCACTGAAACCGGCCGACTTTTCCTGCGCCATGCAGCAGATTCAAATCTGAAAAAGGTTGTCCTGGAATGCGGCGGCAAGAACCCCGCCATCGTGCTTGAAGATGCAGAAAACCTCGATATCGTGGCCGAGCACGTAGCCAACGCTGCGTTCTGGAATATGGGAGAAAACTGCTCCGCCTGCTCGCGCCTGATTGTTCAGAAATCCATCAAAGATGCCCTGATGAAGCGCATCCTTGCGCGGGTGCGAGACTGGAAAACCGGCGATCCGCTCGACCCTCAAAACCATCTGGGTGCGTTGATTGACGCCACCCATTGCGAGAAGGTTTCATCATTTTTGGCAAGCGGCACGCCGCTGCTCGGCGGCACTATCGAGGGCGCCTATTGTGAACCGACGATTTTCGAAATCGAGCGAAATGACAATCTGGCCAGGGAGGAGATTTTTGGCCCGGTTCTCTCGGTCATCACCGTCGAGACCCTGGATGAAGCAATCGAGGTCGCCAATGATACAGACTATGGCCTGACGGCGTGCATCTTTACGGCCAATGCCCGAAAAGCCATCAACACCGCACGCGCCATTCGGGCGGGAACTGTGACGGTAAACTGCTATGGCGAGGGTGATATCTCGACCCCGTTTGGTGGCTACAAGCAATCAGGCTTTGGGGGCCGGGACAACGGTGCTCACGCCCATGACCAGTACACCGAGTTAAAGACTATCTGGATCGACCTTACCGATCCCGCAAGCGGGGACAATGTCGGATGATAAGGCCTGCTGTCTCGACTGAACTGGTGGCACACACGATTGCAGCCTACAGCCAAGGCTTCGAAGATGGGGCCCGAACCACGCCCGAAAATTCACTGTTGGTCGATATTCTGCCCGAGGCAGTTCAGCTCTACCTTATTGCGATCGGTATGGAACCGGATGCTGGAGGGCTGACCCATTCGTTTCTGGTTCGCGATTATCGGGACAAAGACAAGTCTGAAGAAGTTGATATCGAGGAGCTTGTCGCGATGGTCAAAGAACTGCACGAGTCGCGGCATGCACCGCTCGATGTGCTGTTTCAGATTTCGAAATACTCGGCCCTTTACGACACATTGCAGCAGGCGAAGGAGGCAAATGAAGATCTGAACGGAGCCTGCGGCAGCGGCGTTGCCAGGAGCGTATTGCTAAGAAAGGAAACGCTGATATTCGCCAAAAAATCAGCGGGGCCCGGCTTCCTTGGCCGACTATTCGGACGCAAGGAATGACCGGCTCAACACAAAAAGAGCCCAGGAAAATACGTCGCGGCGGGCGTGGCGCGAGACGGGAACTGCGCTCTGCAGTCGACTCAAAAATGCTGCCGGCGCTGAAGCGGAACCTGCCGCTGGTCGAGCCATTGAACCACGAACAGATCGAGAAAATTGATTCTGCATCGATGGATATTCTGGAGGAAGTGGGAGTCATCTTTCGCGATCCTGTTGCCATAGAAGACTGGCGTAAAGCCGGTGCAAAGATCGGCGAAGAGGACAGGGTCTATCTTGAGCGGGGTTTGGTACGGGAACTGATTGCCACCATCCCCGAACGCTTTACTTATCACGCTCGCAATCCGTCCAACAATCTGCCCTTTGGAAGCGACCACGCCATTTTTGTGCCGATGACCGGCGCGCCTTACATGCGCGACCTCGAAGACAAGCGCCGGGGGCCAACGCTGGCCGATCTTGCCGACTTCCACAAGCTCGCCCACATGCTGCCCGCGCTGCATTCCTCGGCGCATCATATTGTAGAACCGATGGACCATGTTGTGGCGCACCGTCACTTACGCATCACCTACTCCTCGATGAAGTATTCGGACAAGACTTTCATGGGCATGACCACAAGCCCGAAAAACGCCGAAGACGTCATACAGATGTGCGCCATTCTTTTTGGCGCCGATTACATGGACAGCCATCCGGTCGTAACCGGCAATTGCAATGGCAACTCGCCCCTGGTCTGGGACGAGACAATGTTGGGTGCTATGCGGGCATTCTGCAAGAAAAACCAGCCGGTCCTTTGCTCCCCCTTCGTCCTTGGTGGAGCCAACACACCAGCTTCAACTGCGGCTGCCGTTGCGCAATTGAACGCAGAAGCTCTTTCGGCTTTGGCTTATACCCAGGTCATTCGACAAGGCTGTCCGGCCATCTACGGCCACTACCTCTCTACCGTTTCTATGCGGTCAGGTGCGCCGATGGCAGGGACGCCGGAAATCAGCCTGATGAATTTCATGATCGGGCAGATGGCGCGTTATTACGAGGTGCCGTGGAGGACATCAAACACGCTGGGTGGTGCCAAGACTTTTGACGCACAAGCGGGATACGAAAGTGCGTCAACGATGATGGCGGCGCTCATGTCCGGTGCAAATTACCTCTGGCACTCCGCCGGCTGGAACGAAGCCGGCATGCATTGCTCCATGGCCAAATTCGTGGTCGACGCCGAACAATGTGCCATGGGCTATCGCATGGTTGAAGGCGTCAATTGGGATGATTTTGATGAGGCGCTTGCAGCCGTTCGCGATATTGGCCCCGGCGGCCACTATCTGGGGCACCCACACACCCAGGAGAATTTTCAGAAAGCTTTCTTCATGCCGGAACTGTTTGACAACAATTCAATCGAACAATGGATTGCGGAAGGCAGCAAGGAAATTACACAAAGGGCCCTGGATCACGCACGCAATCTTCTGGCTGCATACGATGAACCTGCCCTCGACCCGGCGATTGATGAAGCGCTTTGCGAATTCATTGCCCGCCGGGAGCGTGAAATTCCGGCCGAAGACGCATTGAACGATTCGTATTGACGGTCTGCCATGCGCGTCACCCACCTTCCCTTCGATCCTGGCCCGGCAGCATGGAATGCGTTGTTGCCGACTGTGCCGGCTCAGCCGGCTCTCAACGGATCCAAAACCGCCGATATTGCCGTAATTGGTGCTGGATTTGCCGGGCTCTCGGCTGCCCGCCGTCTCAACCAGATTGACCCCAGCCTGAGAATTGTCGTTCTTGAGGCCCGACGGGTTGGCGAAGGACCAGCCGGACGCAATTCCGGCTTCATGATCGACCTGCCCCACAATCTGGCCTCCAACGACTATTCCGGCACCCGGGATTCTGACAGCAGAAACACCGCGATGAACCGGGAGGCAATCAGCTTTGCCGCCGAAGCGGCAGCTGAACTCGAGATGAGCTCTGAAACCTTTGCAATGAGCGGCAAGATCAACGCTGCAGCGACCGAAAAGGGAAACGCACACAACAAAAACTATGCCGCCCATCTCGCTGACCTGGACGAGCGTCACGAAATGCTGGACGCACAGGCCATGAGGGAAATCTGCGGTTCGCACTATTACAGGTCGGGTTTGTTCACCCCGGGAACTGCATTGATCCAGCCGGCGATGTACGTTCGCGGTCTGTCAGGCGGGCTGATCTCAAAGGGCGTCGTCTTGCATGAGAATTCCCCGGTAGTCGACCTGACCCGAAACAATGGTGCCTGGACAATCGCAACACAAAATGGACGGATTTCCTGCAAAAAGGTCGTGCTCGCCACAAACGGTCATGCCGAGAGTTTTGGGTTTTTCAGGCGGCGACTGATCCACATCTATCTCTATGCATCGATGACCAAACCCTTGTCTCCGCAGCAGGTGCGCGCGCTGGGCGGTGAAGAGCGATGGGCTTTCACGCCCGCCAATCCCATGGGCACAACCGTTCGCAGGATCTCAGGCACCGCCGGAGACCGGATCATCGTGCGCAACAGGTTCACCTGGGCTCCACAACGATACGTACCCGAAGACAGGCTCGAAGCCATTGGAGGGGTTCACGACCGATCCTTTAGGCGCAGATTTCCGATGCTTGCAGGCGTGGAAATGGACTATCGCTGGGGCGGGTTGCTGTGCCTGAGCTTGAATTCTGTGCCCGCATTCGGAGAAATCGAACCGGGATTGTTCTCCGCCTGTTGCCAGAACGGGCTCGGCACGGCGATGGGCACCCTGTCCGGAAAACTGGTTGCAGAACTGATCGCCGGCATTCCGTCGCAGAGTCTGCTGAACATGCAATCCCATCCTGATCCCAGGAAGCTTCCTCCCGAACCATTTCTGTCGCTGGGCGCTAACGCAACCATGCGTTGGGGGGAAGCAAAGGCAGGCAGAGAACTCTGACCGTCCGGCTTGATGTTCGACACCTGGAGCCGATCAAACGAGCTCGAACAGCCGCTTGTCACGCAGACGACGCCGGGTCACACGGGAGTTCAACCGTGGCCCTCAAGCCTCCTTCCGGCCGAATGGAGAGCGAAAGTGTGCCGCCATGAGCGCGAATTATTGTGCGCGCAATCGATAGCCCAAGACCCGCACCACCTGTCTCGACTGATCGTGATACCTCTCCGCGGGCAAACGGCTCAAGAAGTTCTTCAATGCGTTCTTCGGGAATACCCGGTCCGTTATCCTCAACGCTGATGATCACCGGATTACCCGGGATCAGGAGAGTTTTTCCACCCTTTCCATACTGGCAAGCATTGTCGACAAGATTGGAGAACGCCCGGCTGAGGGCGACCGGTCGGCCATGGATCGTCAGATGGTCTGGACCATCGTAGTGCATGTGGGGTGCCGGAGAGTTCTCGCAGAGCTCGCGCAGCAACACCGCCAGATCAACTGCATCAGGCTGCTCGGTTTCGGCTTCACCTCGGCTCCAGGCGAGCAATCCGTCGGCCATGACACGCATTTCATCCAGAATGCGCACCATCGGGCCGCTCTGATCATCGTCGAGCATTTCGGCACGGATTCGAAGACTTGTGATCGGTGTCCTGAGATCGTGACCAACGGCCGCAACGACCCGGGCCCGCTCTGCATCAAATCGGGCAATGTCGGCCTGCATTGAATTGAAGGCTTGTGCAGCATCGCGGGTTTCACGCGTGCCAACAACGGGAGCGCGAGCGGTCCGGTCGCCCCGACCGGCCTGGCGTGCGGCATCGGCCAGACCGCGAATCGGGCCGGTCAATCGTCGAACAAATAACGCAGCCACAATGAGCACAATCACCAGTGAGAAACCCATCGCCGCCAGCACGGCGGCTCCGGTTCTGCTTGAATTGCGCCGCGGTCTGACGAGGCGAGCGTTCAACCATTCGCCACCTGGCAGGCGCACTGAAACGAGAACCCCTGGGGCGGGTCCTCTGCTTCGCCGCCCATCCCAACTGCGAAGCAATTGGCGCAAGGGCGATCCTGAGGGAGCAAAAATACGCACGCTTCCTGCATCAATCCCCGCTTCTTCGGCAAACCTGGCCTCCAGGTTAGCCGCTCTGATCTGACCGCGTACCGCCGGGGTTGGTGAAACGCGAAGCCGCAAAAATCGCCTTGACGATGCCCTGACAACGCGCGCGCGCTGCTTGCCCTCCAAAAATGATATTGTCGGTACCAGAGATGCGACGCGCTCAAGATCAGCCAGCATACGCGCGTGTCTCGCAGCGTCGCGCCGATCATAGGAAAGCAACAGCAGCGCGAGCAGATTGGCAGCTATCAAGGCCGCCGCCAGCAAGAGCAGCAATTGCGAGGTCAGACCACGGGGGAGGAGCCGCATCATTGGCCCGCAGTTTCGATAGTCTCGACATCTGCCGCCAAACGATATCCGCCACCCCATTCCGTCATCAGCAGGGTCGGTGTCTTCGGATCCATTTCCACCTTACGGCGCAATCTCAGAATCTGGTTGTCGATCGCACGATCATAGGCCTTGGCCTCTCTGCCAGCTGTCATATCAAGCAGTTGATCACGCGACAAAACGGTATGCGGATGGTCAAGAAAGATACCAAGCAGTCGGTTTTCAGCTGTCGTCAGCGCTGTGCCTTCTCCATCCGGACCGACAACCCTCTTGCCCGTTGGATCGTGTATCCAGCGATCAAACTTGCGCTTGCCTGCGTCAATCGCAACAGGCCTGGGAGGCGCTCGGCGAAGAACAGCCCGGATGCGTGCCAGCAGCTCGCGTGGATTGAACGGCTTGACCACATAGTCGTCCGCGCCAAGTTCCAACCCGACAATGCGATCTGCATCTTCAGCCATCGCTGTAAGCAGTATGACAGGCGGGCCACCCCGGGAAGTCAGCCAGCGACAGACCGAAAGACCATCCTCGCCCGGCATCATGATATCCAGCACGACAAGATCGATGGAACCGAGTTCGATCGCTTCACGCGCGCCTGTCGCATCCGCGGCAAGCGATGCACGGTAGCCATTCTTGCGCAGGTAAAGCCCCAGCGGCTCGCGAATATCGCGCGCATCATCGACCACCAGGATATGAAACTCAGCGGAACTCATGAGGCTTTCTACGGTGTTCCGCAGGCAACGCAAATGGAGTTTGTCGCAAAATGTAACGGCGCTTCATTCTGTGACCATTGGCGACAAAGTGGCATCAGTCTGACACACAATTTGTGACCGAAACGCCTAAATGGAAAGCGGGCCGCAACGAACGCGGCGGAAACCAAAAGGAAACAACATGACACCCGTTAACAAGTTCGCCCTTGCCAGCGCAATCACCTTAGCTCTCGGCAGCACAATTGCCATTGCACAAAGCCAAACCAACCAGATCAACGCTGGTTCACAAGTTTCGAACGAAGCCCGTTCGGCCCAGTTGCCCGTGACAAAGGCAGCCTTTGGCAAACGTCGCGGCAAGCGGGGCGGACGTGGCGCAATGATGGAAATCCTGCGCCAGGCGGACGCCAACAACGACCGCGCGCTTACCCAGACCGAACTCGACCAGTTTGTGGAGAAGACAGTCGCAAAGGCAGATGCCAACAGCGACGGCGACGTCACGCTACAGGAATTTGAGACAGTCTGGATGGAGCTGACACGGCGGCGCATGGCGCATGCATTCCAGAGACTGGATGCAGATGCCTCTGGCGCCATCACTGCAGCCGAACGGACCGAGATGTTCGGTGACGTCGTGGCCCGCCTGGACAGAAATGACGACGGCAAACTCGACGCCAGTGACAGACGGGGCCGGAAAGATCGCGGCAGTCGTCGTCGCGACGGCCGCGGTCACCACAGGCACAACCGTTAAGCCCAAGGCGCGAATGGGTACCCGCTCGCCAAGCCTGCCTGACGGCCTGTCGGGCAGGTTCGCGTTGCGAGAGAAGCAATTTCAATCGTGCCGCAATAGTTCTGCGAAGACCGCGCTGCGATAAAAAAGCGGCGAGGACCGTAAGGCGTGGTTACGACCAGCGGCCGTCGCACCGGGTCAGTTCTTCTGCGTCATCCTTGCAACAAGGGTTCTTACGGGAGGACCCAAGATCAGCAGTGCCGGGAATGCTACGCCCCATGATGGCAGCCAGGCGGACATCCAAAGACCAAAGAATGTATCGGAGAAGCCGGCCGCCCTCAAAGTTGCGACGGCCGATACCATGAACGACATCATTCCCGATATAATCACAGCGAAGGCCAGTGGTGCGAAACGGGGGGATAATTTCATCAGCGTCGCGAGACAGACTCGTGTTTCGTTGCCGAACCAGCCTAAGGTTTGGCACGGCAACAATCCAACTGTTGTTTCCAATCTGACTGTAAAGAACACAGACTGTTCCGCCCTGGAGGGTCAATCGCATGCCCGTCAATACGCCCCTGCCCCGCATCATGGTTGCACCTAACGGCGCGCGAAGAACCAGGGCAGATCACCCCGCTCTGCCCATGACCATCCAGCAGACGGTAGAAACGGCTGCGGCCTGCTTTGATCAGGGTGCGGGGGCGATACACGGCCACGTTCGGGACGCAGATGGCTCCCATGTTCTGGATGCAGGCCTCTATCGTGAATTAATCGCCGAATTGAAAACCACTGTTCCGGAGATGATGGTTCAGATCACCACCGAAGCCGTCGGCCGCTACAATGCCGATCAGCAACGCAAGGTCATTCGCGAGGTAATGCCCGAATATGTGTCGGTTGCCGTGCGGGAGATGCTGCCTGATGCCAAAACAGCAGCAGCGAAGGAGTTCTATCACTGGGCCCGTGAGGCCGATATTCAGATACAACATCTTCTCTATGCTCCGGATGAGATTGACTTCTTTCGCTCAGCAATCGATGCCGGGGTCATCCCTGAAAATGACCTGAAAGTTCTTTTCGTTCTCGGGCGCTATGCCACTCAACAGGACGGTGAGCCCAATCAGCTGAAGCCGTATCTTGACAGGATGACCGCAACGGGACTTGTGCTCGATTGGGCAATCTGCGCTTTTGGCACAGGCGAAACAGCCTGTCTTCGTGAAGCTTTCAAGCAAGGCGGGAAGGCGCGTGTAGGATTTGAAAACTCGCTGTGGAATCTCGATGGCAGCCTTGCCAAAGACAACGCAGAAAGGGTCCGCGAAGTTGCAGCGATTTAAGGCGGTTCGATGAAGCTGCAGAAATCAGCTCGACAGACACGGAGCTGTTCTGGCTCACAAAATCACGACCAAAAATTCTGAATTATGGCGCTGTGTCCCCAAGGAGGCAGCAGCCCGGTCAAATTTGACCCCGAACCGGGCTGCCGACCATGACTTCCGGCGGTTATCAAGAAGTCAACATGACTTATATCTTTGGGGGAAATCATGCACGGGCAACATGAGCGGCATTGCTCAGCCTTTGGTGAACAAACCGTTGTAAGATTTCGCATGGCAGAATTCGTCTTCCGCTCGATCGATCCTTCACCGCATGCCCCATCGTCGCTGCAGAGGCTGAGCTGCGGCCATTGTCAGACCTCGTCAGCAGGAAACTGCTTCTGATTTGGGGGTTTTGAAGCCTCGGGGGCTATTTTTCACACTGCCATTTCAAGGTTTTGATAAGCCTTCGACGCCACTTCTTTTCACAAGTGAAGGCTTTTTCCGTCAGCCAGAAACGAACGGTCGGGAATTGTCCGCCGAGGCACTTCGGTGTGATCGGAGCCGTAAGGCACGGATGTTTGAGATTGGAAAGTGTCAATATGCTGCAGCCAGATACGCCTGCAAAGAAAGATAGTGACCCGTTGGAAACAGGCGGCGTCGATCAGGCTCTCGATATACTCGCCAGCCATCAGGCTGAAAACGTCGCCTCGATGGCTGCCAATCTCCAACTCTATGAATCATTGATTGAGCACTTTCCCGGAGGCCTGTGTGCCTTCGATGAAAATCTCAACATGACGGTCTGCAATGAGCGCTTAAAGGAGTTGCTCGATTACCCGACTGCGCTCTTTTCGGATGGCCTGCCCAATATCGAGCAATTGTTTCGCTTCAAAGCCTCGCGCGGAGAATACGGTCCAGGTGATATCGAGACACATGTACAATCCAGATTGCGCCTGGTTCAACTGCGGCAACCTCACCAATACGAGAGAGAGTTGCCCGATGGCAGGATCATCGAGGTCAGGGGGCGACCGCTCGATGGCGGCGGATTTGTTACGACCTATATGGATGTGACCGAGCAACGCAACCATGCGTGCAAACTGGAAGCTCTGGTTGACAGCTTTCCCGGTGGCATCTGCGTTTTTGATCGCAACTTCAAGATGATCCTTTGCAACGAAACGCTCAAGAAGCTCTCTCCGAACCCTGAGAGCATGTTCGCCGGCGGTCTTCCCGACATGGAAGACTATATCCGGACGAGCGCCAGTCACGGGGCCTTTGGCAACGGCGACCCGACGCAGATTGCAGCAGATCGCCTTTTGAGCCTGCGGCAAGGCAAGTTTCTCCAGGACCAGTACAGACAAAGCGGCGGACGCTACATTGAAATTTCGACCTTGCCACTGAAGGATGGTGGCTTCGTCGAGACCCAGATTGACATTACAAAAGAGCGCACAAGAACACTTCAGCTCGAAAGCCTGATCGAGAATTTTCCAGGTGGACTGTCGATGTTTGACGACCAGTTGAAACTCGTCTTGCACAACGATCAGTTCAAGGAACTGCTCGATTATCCGGAAGAAATCCTGGAACGTGAAGATGTGACATTCAGTGACCTGCTCGTGTTTAATGCCGAACGGGGTGAGTTTGGGCACGGCGAGGTCAAAGACCTGGTCGATGATCGATTGAAACTTGTTAAAGGCAATCAACCGCACAGGTTCGAAAGAATCCGCCCGGATGGAACCGCGCTGGAAATACGAGGCGTGCCGCTGGAAGATGGTGGGTTTTTGTCAACCTACACGGATATAACCGAACGACTGCAGCGGCAAGCCGACGCGCTGAAAATGGCGAATTACAGCGCCCTCACCGGATTGCCTAACCGTTCACTCTTTCAAGACCGCCTTGAGGTTGCGCTGGCACAGGCTGAACGCGGCGCAAAGATGGCGGTGCTCTATATCGACCTCCACGAGTTTGGTGTTATCAACACCACATCGGGTCAGAAAGCCGGTGATCATATTCTGATGACACTTGGCAAGCGCTTCAGAGAAGTGAAGCGCGACACCGACACATATGCTTATCTGGGAGCTGATGAATTTGCCATCATTCAGGTGGGAATCGAGAGCATCGAGGGCGCTGAAATACTGGCGCGCCGAATCTTGCGTACGATACGGGAGCCGATAGAGTTCGGTAATCAGATCTATGAGTTGGATGCATGTATCGGCGTCGCTCTGGCGCCCGAAAACGGGACGTTTTCCGATGAGATCCAGGCAAAGGTCGAGACAGCATTGCATCATGCGAAGATTGTCGGGCCAGGAATGACTATGTTTTTTCACAATTGTGCAAATCGAACATATCTATAAATGCAGTAATTCGTCCCGATACGAGCAATCCTTCCCGTCTGGGAGGGCATGGTCAGTTACACGCAAGTCAAATCAACAATTGTTGCAGTTCTAGCAAGGCTAGGACGTGCTTCGACTTTTCGTGCCGACAAATATGGCCAACCCGTCGAAAGATTTCCGGTCAAACAGCCTTGCCCGAGCATGGGGAATTTTCGATTGTGGGAAACTTACTGGCAGCACATTCAGCACCGTTTCTCTCCGAAGGAATCGAGGCGAATCAGATAAAAATGTCCAGCCCTATCTTGACTATGAGTGATGCATTCTCGTGCTTCACCGAGAACTGTCAGATCTTTGGCTACGATTATTTCCTGTTAGGAGAGCCACCCGAATTCGGCAGCAGAACAACAAACCAGAACGTCTTGCTGACAAATCTTCCGCTCTACGTGCTCGAAGACCTGGTTGCCCTGGACCTTTTTTCCAATTGGTCTGCAATGAAGAGTTTTCAGCTGACCTCAGCTCCCTTTCACTGGTCAGCCGAAGGCGATCACCAGCGGTCCAGCGAGATTTCAGCGGACCGCCAGGCCAGGCAAGGGCAAAGAGAATTTAAGGCGGATACGATGCTGGTCAACGAACTCGGCATTCGAGGCGCTCATTGTATTCCGCTCGCCACCAAGAACCACCGCCGAACCTTTTTGGCGCACTTCTCGATTGAGTCTCTGCCAGAAGAGATCGATCCGGCACTCCTTCTGCAAAGCCAGATCTTGTTCGACAGGGTTGAAGAAATTCTTGGACAACGTAAGCGCAACACCGTTGCGCAACTGAACGAACGCGAACTTGAGTGCCTCAGTTGGGCCGCTGCCGGAAAGACCAGCAGTGAGATCGCCACAATAATTGAGCTCTCAGAACACACAATCAACCACTACCTCAACGCCTGTTGTCGCAAACTCGACTGCATGAACAGGACTCAGGCGGTGGCCAAAGCCATTCGACACGATCTGATCCCGTGATCGGACGTAATAAATTCAACCCGTGACAGAATTCCGGAAGGGATATCCATGCAACAAGCACAACAGGCGCCTGCGGATGCGAAGCAGACTTTGCCGATTGGAATGCGGATCGCTAACGCGATGCACAAGACGGGAGTCGCCGGCCTGCCCCGGAACTACGAGATTTTCTACCTCGCACTGACCGGCACCAACGAGCAGCTGAAGTCCGAGCTTTGGGAATCGGGAAACAGTCTCAACCAGGAGGCTCTGGATAAATTACATTCGAAACACTGTGCCAGAGCCGACGACGAAGCGCTGGTGAGCAAGATTTGTGATGCCCTCGACGACAAACTCGGCGAGACCATCGGGATGATAAAAAAGGAATATGGCTCGGTATCGAGTTACGGTAAGGTTCTGGTACAAGCCACGGAACGTCTGGGTCCTGACACAAAACTGCAGCCGGATATGGTCGATAAGATGGTCGGTCTCTTGCTCAACGCAACGAAGGCGACCGAGAAGCAGGGCCAGGCAACTCTCAAGGGAATGCAGGACACCTCGACCCATCTGGAAACCATGAAGACAGAGCTCGAGGAGTACAAAAGGCTGGCAGAGACAGATGCTCTGACCGGATTGTTCAACCGTCGGGCATTTGACTTGAAATTGGCGGAACTTGAAAAGAACGGGCTACAGAAAGCGGCGCTGCTGCTTGGTGACATCGACAAGTTCAAGTCCCTCAACGACACTTATGGCCATCAGTTTGGCGACATGGTGCTGCGCGGGGTTGCAAACATCGCCACCGCAAACACTCGCGAAGACATATTCGTTGCACGCGTCGGGGGCGAAGAGTTCGCCGTCATCGGCGAAAACGTGAGCGACGAGGGCATGGTTTTGCTGGCAGAACGTTTGCGCATAGCGATTGCGGAGAACGCCTTCACAGATGGCCGGATCAAGCTTTCACCCGCCAAAGTTACGATATCGTTTGGAGCCTGCCACGGAGGATCTGCTTCAAATGGTCAAGAAATGTATTCAGGTGCCGATGAAGCCCTTTATGCATCCAAGCGATCGGGTCGAAACAAAGTGACGTCGTTCAGCGATTTGAACACATCGCCAGACCGCAAGAACCTATTCCTCTACCGATCATGAGACAGCGAAACAGTCCAAACAAAATTGGGTAAAGATTGGTTAAACTTGCGTACCAAATTCTGCTAGTTCGTTCTCGCATGCCGGTTCGCACAATATACCAGTTCTCATAAGTGAATTAGATTGGCATCGACAGCAATCGCGCTGCCGCATCAGAACGAGTTGCCACGCAATGATCGACGTCATTCAAATGCCGCGCGAGGCCAAAAAATTTCAGACGGTTCAGGCATGCATCGACCTAAGGCAACGTGGCTATGCCAACCCCAATGTCTGGATAGGACAATCTCACGAAGACGCAGGTAACTTCGAGGAGTGTGACCGTTCAGACTGTTATCATATCGTAAATTCAGGAGCAGACGGTGTTGTGGGCTACGCGCGCCTGAAACCTGTTTTGGGAATCGATTCGAGTTGTGAGATCAGTCAGCGCATCGATGAAGTGGCCAGAACAAGCAATCGAATCCCGGCCTTTGAATTACAGAAAGCAAGCTTTGACGGACCGACGCCAGGCCTTGAGACACCGCTCGGTGACGAAGCCGCAGGAGGCGCCATTTTGCGGGAGCTGCTGGTTGAGGCGTTCAGAATCTGCAATGTCAATCAGGCCCGCTTCATCTTCACCGCCTGCGATCGAGGCGGCAGTGAAGAGTTGAGACGCCTCGGCATTCGATATTCGACTTTGTCCGTTCCCTTCACAGTTCAAGACAGAATGATCGTCATTTTGTGTATCTCAGTGACCAACAGCAACTTCTCATCATTGAATCCGCTGCGTCTGGTCGGGGGAACACAGCTGCCTGATCAAACAAGCTCGATCTCCAGCGTCAGAAGGCGTTGTGTGGAGGATCCGTCGATTTTCGACAAGCTGGAGGCCTTGGCCGAACTGGTTGCCGATACCGGGGAAGAATTCGACTGAGATATTGAGAGTGTGTTCACTCCGGAATTTTCAGTATCGCCTCGTCGATCAGTCTGTTGGCCGTGCTCATTCTTTCCAGGCCCTGCTTCCTTTCAGCGCTACCGAGGCGGTCTGGGTGATTTTGTAGGGCATACCGCCTCCGCAGCTTGTCAAGCTCCGGCCGCGTCAAGCCGGCAAGGTCCCCGAGTTCCACGGTCACCGGGCCTTGATGCACCGGCCGGTTTGGCTTGGGCAAATCTGCCAGACGATAAGCATTCTGAACCGTATCCGGGCTCCCGGTGAGACCTTCTTTCTCCCGAACGAACGGCGTGCTCATGTGAACATCGCCGGCATCAGCGAAACCGACCTCTGCGACGTGACCGATTTTTCGCCGAAGTACTTTTTGAAAGTCGGGTCGATTGGGCGGACTGGACATGTGCCACGTTTAAGGACTGCGCCTTACTTGAGCCTGACCCGCAAAAGGTGCAGAGAGCCGAGCCTTTGGCGAAAGACTGGCACAAGCCCGATCGTGCAAAACATTCCAGAAGCCATTTCAACCGTACCGGTTTCGGGAGCATCGCATTTGTTCAAGTCAATGATCATATCAGTCTGGGCCGCAATGGTCGCAATCGGTATCATCTTTCTCCAGACCAGGCCCGAGTCTAAAAGTACCGACCAAAAGTCAGTTGAGGAAACGGTGTCACAGCACCGCACCGATACGATCTCAATCGCGCTTTTCAAGAACGGCAAGGTTGCTGGTCACCTGACCACCCGGATTGCCTATGAGGTGGTTGACCCTACGTCCTCAGACAGCGCTGCTCCGCTGAACTTCATCATAGAGGATGTTCTGCACGAGGCCGTATATGGAGCGAACAACTTGTCCGAGAAGTTGGAAAAGAGCGCACTGGAAACTGAAATTGTCGGTCATCTACAATCTGCGTTGGACAGGCGGGAAGGCATTCCCAGAATTCAGAATATCAAACTGGACAAGACAAATTTTTTGCTGAAATAACGCTTCTGCGCAACGCATTTGTGTGGGTCGCGAGCTTCGTTGGTTAACCCTAAATTAACCACAGTTCTTTAGCTTTTTGTAACGGACTGGGCTGGGACATTTACCCCAAGCATGATGCGCGCTCACCTCGCCGAATAGACGGCATGTCAATCCATTATTTCCGATTGCCATTGTTTGGGGCGCTCTATGAACAGTATCAGAACCAATGCAGCAGCCATGACTGCTCTGCGGTCCCTCCAAGACACCAATAAGATGCTGGAGACCACGCAAAACCGCATCTCGACCGGCTACAGGGTCGCAGATGCCATGGATAATGCGGCCTACTGGTCAATTGCCACCACAATGCGATCTGACAATAAAGCGCTTGCAACGGTACAGGATGCTCTTGGACTGGGCTCCGCGAAGCTCGACATCACCTATACCGGCGTTAATGCCAGCATCGATGTCATTGATGAGATTAAAGCCAAACTGGTCGCGGCCCGTGAACCGGGCGTTGACCGGTCGAAGGTTCAGGACGAGATCACGCAGCTGCAGGATCAGTTGTTTGCAATCTCTGAATCGGCTTCCTTCTCCGGGGAAAACTGGCTGGCCGTGGACTCAAGCGCGCCGGGCTATTCCGCAACCAAGTCTATCGTGTCGTCCTTTACCCGCTCAGACACCGGCGTTCAGGTTGAAACGCTTTCCATCGACGTAACCAACACGAAAATGTTCGATGCCAACGACCAGAGCGGCATAATAGATTCAGAATTCACGACAACCGGTGGCGCTGCGGTGACCGTATCTGTCTACACTCTGGACATAACTGTCGCGAACATTGACGACACCGACCTGGACGAGATGATCTCAAACGTTGATGCGCAATTGGCACTGATGACCACTTCAGCATCCGAACTTGGTGCCACGAAGAAACGCGTCTCGACACAAATGGATTTTGTCGCAACACTGATCGATTCAATTGATAGGGGCGTCAGCACTCTTGTCGATGCGGACATGTCACGGGAATCGACCCGGCTGCAGGCCTTGCAGGCCCAACAGCAACTCGGAATTCAATCGCTGTCAATCGCCAACAGCGCATCACAGAACATCCTGGCGCTCTTCCAGTAGGCCAACGACTCCAGTAAGACCCGACAGCAGGGGGCCCGCGTTGCAACATGGCAGCGCGGGCCCCTTCTTTTGCGCGGGGACCAGATGGCTCGTCTTGATGGTTTAGTCAGTGTCCCGGCGACTTCTTGTCAGCAGGTTTGGCTTGTTTAGCCTTAACCTGGTTTTGAAGCTCATCTTCTTCCATGAACACCTTGCTCAGGTTCTGCTTGCTGCGCACCTTGCCCGATTCAATATAGTTCAGCTGGCTGATAAAGACGCGGTCTACTTTGTCGCTGCCCATGGCGCGATTGATCTCGGCACGCAGTCCGACCTTAAATTTTTCGAGGTCAAAGGAAGAAACGATCGGAAAAGAAAAATCCGCATTACCGATCAAAAAGGTATTGTAACTGTCCTGAAGAATCATATCCAACGGAACGTTCTTCGGCTTCATTGAGCCACCCTTGAACTCAAGGACAATCTGGGAAAACAAAAAGCCCGAAACCGAATCCCTGGCAACGATTGGCGCAACGAGAAAAGTCGGCGACGAGTACTCGGGGATTGCACTTCCAGCCCGCTGGTTTGCCATCCCGTCCATATGCGTTTCGTTGAGACCCAGCGAAAGGGACAAGGCAAGAGAAGCGATACAACCGCTCCAGGCACCAAATACGACAGTCTGCATCATAGCATCACAACCTATGCAAACTCGCAGTATGTGCCGTCGGCTTCTTCGTTCTTGATCAGTTGAACCATGATCCCGGAAACTTCCCTTACCGCGGAAAGGTGCGCCTTGATCTGATTCTCATTTTCCTGCAACGCGTTCTTCAGGAGAGCCAGTTGGCCAATGCACTGGCTGTCCAAATCATCAAGATTGATGGACCGGCTTGCCCGATTGAGTTCAAACAACAAACGGCTCTTGCGCTCTATCGAGGCCTGAAAGTCAAATCCTGCATCGTCCCGTACACTCTGGGTCTCTTGATCTATGCAGACGATCAGCCGGTCAATAATGCCCCGGAAACTTGAGGTCGCGGAATTGATCTGTGTTTGAGCATCGGACATTGGGAGCGTCACAATAGGTTTTCACACTTCAGTCTTTGCATCAGATCGATGTCCCTGAGCTGCCACCGCTCCGCTCGTCATCAATGCCCAGTGTGTCCAGCTGCAGAGAATCGAGAAATCTTCTCATTCCGTCCTGGGCACGGGTCTCGTGAATGGCCAGCGCAGGGTCATTGAGGCCGGAAACAGCTTCAATGCCATCACCGGCCTGTTGGTGGTCCTTGAGCAACCGCGACGCTATGCCGACGCCTCCGCGCTGCGCCAATTGGCCAGCCAGTTGCTCTGCCAACTGCGCTTTCCACATGTCACCGGCAAGCCCCTCACCAAACACGGCGGATGCTTCCTTTGGCATCATCGCCTGAACAAATGTGGTCAAAACAGCTGCTTCAAATTTCTTCATGACTTCTGCATCGCCATGATCGGAACCCGTCGGGCGGTGTATCTTTGCCCGTACATCGGAAAAAGACTGAACCGCCGCTTTGCCCGCCTCTGCCACGCGGGACGAAGCGTCCAGTTTTGATCTGGCGGCATCAACCAGGCGCGGATCCGCCGCACGCATTGCGTCGACGAGAATATCTGACCCGAAATCAAATGCCACCGGCCGCTCCTTAGCAAGATTTCCACCATTCTAAACGCCGAAGCTTGTGGCAGCCTTTCATCGCAGCGGAGAACGGATTGCCACCGCTTCAATCAGCGAGTCCTGCTCAGCATTCTGGTCCTGACTTCGCCGTTCATCGACAACGCCGGAGGTAAGCTTTTCAAGCCTCAATTGTTCTCTGTGCAGATCGATCCGCGCTGTGTTCAATTGCTCTTTCGACTGAGCCTGCTGTTCGGCCAGCGAGTGAAAAAAGCGAACGTGGAAGTCCGAGAAGACGCTTGCGATTGTCGACCGTTCGGTTGCGTCCCGGGCTGCCTTCTCGCGATCTTCCAACGATTTCAACTTCGTTGAAACCTCGGCCAGCCGCATTTCAGCGCGCGTCGTCATATGGGTTTGCGCCTTGAGCAATCGTTTTGCCCTTTGCAATGATGAACCCATGCTAGCGAATTACCTTCAACTCGAAAAAGCCATCGACAAAGAGGCTCAGGAATGACGGAACTGCAAAGTAGAGCAGCACCAGGCCTCCCATGATGAGGAACGGCAAGGAGACGAAGTAGATGGGGATCTGCGGGGTCAACTTGTTCAGGACCCCAATCATCAGGTTAACAATCAAGGCGTAAGCGATAAACGGACTGCCAAGCCGCAAGACGAGGAGAAAACTCTCCTGGAGGGTCTCTGAAAGGTTGCTGAGCAATGGTTCCGTATCAATGACGCCGACAACCGGCATTACCGTGTAGGAGGCAACGAGGGAGCGGATGACAGCGTGGTGAAAATCCAGAATGAACAGGATCAGCAAGGCCGCCATCGTGAGCATCGTGCCAAATGCTGCTTGCGGTTCGGTTTCCTCAAAACCTGGGCCCATGAGGTTGCCGTAGCCGATAACGGTTCCCACGGCAGTCGCCATGAAACCAAGCGCCAGCAGGTAGAACCGGACAGAGAGTCCGATGAACAGCCCAATTATCGTTTCGGCGACCATTAGTCGTGCGACTTGATAAGGCTGATCGACGGAAACACTCCCGAGGTGGGTCCATATCTGTGCAAGTAAGGCAACCGTTACGGCTACAACGAGAAGCAAGCGCACTTGTGCCGGCACCCGCGAACTCGACAGGCCAGGTAGCACAAGAAAGCATCCGCCAATCCGGCAGAATGCGAGAGCCGCCAGGATTGTTGCATCGGAAAGTCCATCGATCACGAAACGGCGCCTATGATGTTCAGATCAGCGCCGCGTGCGATCTCGACATGCGACAGAACCGGCAAATTCGGATGCAGACGCTCAATGATCATGCGCACATAGGGCCGCACTTCCGGAGCAGTCACAAGCGCGAACTGGGTGCCGTTTTCCAGATGCGAACGAATGACCTTTGTGGCCTCGGAACCAAACTCTTCCAACAGAGCGGGGTCCATGTCGAATTCGCGAACCTCGCCCTTGGAGTCTCGTTTCAAACTCTCGTGGAAAGCCAGGTCCCACCGATTGCCCAGACGCAGGACCGACAGGGTTCCATTGATGGTGATATCACCGCACAATTGTTGCGCCATACGCATCCGCACATGTTCCACGATCTTTTCCGACCGGCGGATATGCGGTGCAATTTCTGCAATGGCTTCCAGAATGAGATGCAGATTTCGAATTGAAACACGCTCAGCAAGCAACAGGCGCAGCACAGCCTGGAGGCCTGGATAGGTGATATGATTGGTGCACATATCCTCGGTAAGTTTGCGGTATTCCGGATCGAGGCCGTCGATCAGTGTTTTTGCGTCTTTGTAGGACAACAGCTGCGGCAGGTTGTTGCGGATGACCTCGCTCAAGTGGGTCAGCATAATCGCAACGTTGTCTGCTGTTGGGATGCCTTGCTGCTTCACTTCTTCCTGAAAGCTCTCAAGCACGGACAAGGCGCGCATGCCAAAAGCCGGCTCCTTTGTCTCCTCACCGGGAATATCGGGAAGTTCTCCTTCACCAATCAAAGCCAGGACTTCACCAAGGCGTAATTCATACGAGGCAACAGTCGTGCCGTGAATTTTGATCTCATACGATTTGTCCGGAATGGAGAGATCGTCATTGAGTCGGACATCAGGAATGACGAAGCCGTATTGTGACGCGAATTTTTTACGCATCTTCGTCATTCGAAAGGCCAGTTCCTCGCGTTTGGGTGACAGATGCGTTGCCAGTTGCTTGCCCAGAACCAGCTCGATTTCAGAGGTCGCCAGCGATGACTTCACCGAGTTTTTGTCGGCGTCGGTCTTGTCCCTCTCTGCCTGCTCGACGGTCTTCTTTTTGACTTCCGCTTCATTCGCTACACGCTGATCAATGAGAAACGCAGCACCCGCCATAACCGCCGCCAGAGTCAAAAAGGGCAACATGGGCAGGCCCGGCATGATCGCAAATATCACCATGAGCAAAGCTGCCAGCTGAAGGGCTCTTGGATAGGCTCCCAACTGATCGAATATGGCCTTGTCAGCCGAGCCGCGTGTGCCGCCTTTGGAAACGAGAAGACCAGCGGCCAGCGACACGATCAACGCAGGAATCTGGGAAACAAGACCATCGCCTACGGAAAGCTTGGTAAAGACATCTGCGGCCTCTCCAAGCGACATTTCATGGCGTGTATAGCCAATGACAATTCCGCCGAAAATATTGATCGCTGTGATGATCAATCCGGCAATTGCGTCACCACGAACAAACTTCGAGGCGCCGTCCATGGAGCCAAAAAAAGAACTCTCTTCCTCGAGTTCCTGGCGTCGGTGTTGCGCTTCCTTTTCGTCAATGATTCCCGCAGAAAGATCCGCATCAATTGACATCTGTTTTCCCGGTATCGCATCGAGTGTGAAACGCGCACCGACTTCTGCAATACGCGTCGAACCCTTGGTAATAACGACAAAATTTACAATTACGAGGATCAGGAACACAATGAGGCCGATGACAAAGTCACCGCCCATGACAAAGCTCGAAAATCCGCCGATCACAAATCCGGCTGAATTTACGCCCTCATGACCCTGCGACAGGATCACTCGTGTCGTCGCAATATTCATGGAGAGTCGCAACATTGTCGCGACCAGCAGGATGGTCGGGAACGATGAGAAGTCCAATGGCCGCGCAATCCACAACGATACCATCAGAATCAACACGGAAAGAGCGATGGAGACGGAAAGTCCGAAATCGATCAGGACCGTGGGAATTGGCAGGAACAGAATTGCCAATATCAAAATGACGCCGCCGGCAAAGATAATATCTTTGCCGTGGCTGCTTGCGCTCCTGTCCAGAGCTTCGGTCACCGCCATCGGGTCAATCTCTTGTGCTGAACAGAGTCTCTAAGCTGCACTTCTATCGTCCCAACCTTGCGCTGAACTCTCGTGCAGCGATTTGGGAGAATGTCAGAATCCCGACTGGATATAGCCGAACACAATGGTTGAGAGTTTGCTCATCTGAGCGCCCATGAAAGTTGCTCCAAAAGCCACGGATACGAAGATTGCCAATATTTTTGGCACGAATGTCAGTGTGATTTCCTGAACCTGGGTCAGCGCCTGCAGCAGTGCGATCGTCAGACCTACCGCCATTGCCGCCACGACCGCCGGAGAGGAAGCAACCATAATTGTCCACATGGCTTGCTGAACGATCTCCAGGGCGTCTGCTTCGTTCATTGACCTATCGTTACGCGGTCATTTACTGCAACTTCGCGGCCGTCTGCCAGCACTGCCAGGCCGGAATTGTTGCTGACCTTGACCTGCACGATCTGCCCGCTCACCGAGCCGTCTGCCGAGGTGATGGTTTTGCCGATCAGCGAGCCCGCACTGGATATGAAGGATGAGTTCAGCAGTTGGTCAAGCTTGTCGTTTGTCTGGATTGACTGTTCGACGTTAGAAAAGCTGGCAAGTTGCGCGATGTATTGGGCCGAATCCATTGGTTTGGTCGGATCCTGATTTTGCAACTCGGCAACAAGAAGCTGAAGAAAGGTGTCATAGTCAACGCTCGCCGCTCTTGCATTGCTTTGTGGCGTAGCATTCGCTGTGGCTGAAGATATTGCGGATACTTCGGGCATCTTTATTGACCTGCGACTCGTTGCAATGCTTCAGAATCTTCAAAGGGGAAGCTGGTTTCAATGGAATCAAATATCTTCTTCTCGATGGCATAGAGAGAGCGCAAGACCTTCATTGCCTCGTGATAGCGCGCCTCTTTGACAAGGCGGTCCACATTCTTGAGCTCGTTAAGCACGTACGGTTCTTCAAATGTCGTCAGCAACTGGTGCAATTGCTCATTGAACGCTCCTGTGGCAGCGGCCGTGTCCTGAGGCGCCATCAGCAATATTTGAACAACAAAATACAGTCGTTTGAGCGGGGTATCAGCGTCCTCTGCCTGCATCACCTGACTTTCCAGCAAGAAATGAACGTCATTGAGGAATTCGAGAGATGTCTTGCGATCGAATTTCAGTACGGCACCGTTCACATAGATGCGCTCATTAGGCTTCATGGAAACCCTGAATGATGTCATTGACTGATACCTCCCTGTATTGTTCTTGTGATGTCGATGATTCCATCGAAATCGTCGGATTCCCCCTGGCGAATTCTCTCGATCTCCTTCAAGACCCAGATGCCGATTGAGATCAGGTTCGCTCTCAGTTCTTTGGGAAGTTGATTGTCCACCTCTCCCAGGTCACTCAGCAGAGCCGTCCATAGTCGCTGAGTGAAGTGAGTGGCCTCAACAACAAGACGCGAATTGGGTGGTGCACTCCGCGCCTCCTCCAGAAGCCCGATTGACCGCTCGAAAAGCTGACGCTCGCGCGTTTTCGCGTCGACAACATCATCTTCTTGAATGTCAGCATATTGCAGCTGGTACATTCGCTATCCTTTCAATAACGGGATCAAGCATCAGATGAACCTCATGAGGCTTAGCTGCTGCATACGACCCGTCAGGGTGTATGAGGTCTCGATCTGCGTGATGAGTGAGTTTAACCGCGTTGCAGCCTCATAGGGGTCTACAGCCACCATTTCATCGGCTTGTGCGGTAAGTTCGTCGATTTGGATTTTGAGCCGGTCCGAGCTTTCGTCGATCCGGTTGGCCATCAGTCCCATTTTGCCCTGCAAACCAGCCAGCTCCGCCGACGTCTGTCCAACAAGGCCTATCGCTTTTTGAGCAATTGCTGAACGTGCCTCTCCACCGAGTGATCCATCGAGGAACTCACTGGTGAGAACTGCAGCATATACGGCACTTTGAAAGCCCGACTCGTTGGCGCTGACGGACGCAGCACTACTCTCTGCAACATTGATTCTGGCGTTGATGACCTCGTCAGTGGCCGATGAGAGATTAGTGGCCCAACCGACACCCTCAAACATCGGATCCACGATGGTGTCGAGGAAGGTGGTAATCGACGCGGAGTCAATCGACAGAGCCGCGGGGTCGGTCTTGGGAAACCCAAAATAGGTCTGAAAGGCGGTGTCGAGCGCGGTCTTGGCACCACCGGTCTCAAAGTCGGCCAGCGCAGGCTGCCCAGAGTTTACACCACCGAAAATGTATTGCCCGTTCAGCGTGGTATTCAGAATTCCGGTTATCGTGGACAATGCCATCTTTCCGGCGTTTGTGGTGACGGACAACGTGCTGTCATCGCCGATTGTCGTCGTCAGCGAGGAAAGAAGATCCTGTGTGACGTCGTTGATCGTCGACGTTGCCGAAAGTGACATCTCGAGGCGTGAAAGGGCCAGAGAATTGGTATCCATGATCGTGTTGAAGCGAGAGACGTCGGCCGTCAGGGAAACACGACGACCATTACGTTCACCCAGAAAAAGCGATGCATCGGCCTTGCGACCCGTGCTCACCTCGAGTTGCGCATCGACCAGATCGCGTTGCAGGTTGCTCATCGATTCACGAAGAGTGCTGAACAGAGATTGTGTTGAGACTTGCGAAATTTTCATGGCTTCACCGCACGGCTGCAAGTAACGTGTTCAACATCTCATCAACGGTGCTGATGAGCCGTGCGGACGCTTCGTACGATTGTTCAAGTTGCAAGAGCATTGCCATTTCTTCATCAATGTTGACGCCCGTTTGGTTTGACAGTTTCTCAGAAAGCCTCGTAAAGAGTGCTTGCTTCGATGTTGCCGCTTGCGTCGCCTCCGATCTCTGCCCGTCCAGCCAGCCCATCGACTGACCGGCGTAGGAAAGCAGGCTCATTGATCCTCCGACTCCACTTTGTTGGTCGAAAGCAGTATTGGCATCCAAACTTTGCACGAGGCTGATCAAGTTGTCGGAAAACGATGCGCCACCGGTTGTATTGGCAAGATAGCTTGCGCCATTGGCTCCGCCATCGCGTAATCGATTGGCACTGCCACCCTGGTCAGGGTCGTAAGCCGCATTCAACCTGATATCTGACGCGAGACCGGGAACAATCGTGCCTCCCGCCGGAAGAGCGGGTTCGCCGGAATAGCTGAACAGGCCGGTCAGTGCGGGAGCACCACCGCCAGTAGAATCGGTTTCGGCAAATGCGGTGATAACTCCCCGCGCAACTTCATCAAGCTGCTGTTGAATCTTGACCGCCGAATCGTCGCGAAGCTGAATCATCGCCCCCAGCGTTCCCCCGGCATTGGTGTTGGCACCTTGCCCTCCGATGACAGGAACACCATCAATACGGATGGCGTTGCCACTCGTGGTGGGGCCGTAATTGGAAACCGGTTCAAATGTGACATTGCGGGGGACAGCTTCGAAAAGAGTTGCCCCACCCTTTGTCACCAGGACCGAGTCGTTGCCTTCCCGCGTCAGCACATTGACGGGCACGATCTTCGTGATGTCCTTAAGAAGGGCATCACGCCGATCGAGCGCATCATTAGGATCTCGGTTTCCGCGGGTCGCATCGACAACATCTGAATTGGCCTGGTGGAACTCGGAAAGAAGTCGATTGAGCTTTGCCGTCTCCTGTTGGATTTCCACATCCATCTGGGTTCGGAAAGACTGCACAGATGCAGAGGCATCATTCAAACCGTCAACCAGATAGCGAGCATCTTGAAGCGCTGACGATGCCAGCAATGAGTTCGAAGGGTCTGCGCTTAAGGTCTGAAGGCTGCCGTGAAGCTTTGTCAAAAGTGCAGAGGACGACCGGGCTCCGTCTGAACCGTTGAGCGAAACATGCAGCTGATCAAGTCGGCTCGATAACAATCCCTGCGCTTCGGAATCGGCTAGCGCCTGCAGGTTCGCCCGCACCAGCTGCTGGTCTGCTCCATTGCGCACGACCACGACG
>CALIOE010000123.1 GCA_938044775.1 uncultured Rhizobiaceae group bacterium | reverse complement strand
GCGCAATGCATCGCACTGCGCCCGATGTATTGATTTTTTGCCAATGGGTTAGAAGGATTTTCTAAAGCCCAACGTGACCTTATGTGTCGTCAGGTCGACATCTGAATTGGTGCCATCGAGGGCGGTCAGGCTGACGCCATCGATCGCCTGATAGCGATAACCAAGGTCCAGCTTCAGCGTGTCGGATAGGGCATATGACGCGCCCGCGCCAGCCTGATATGCCAAACCTCCATCATCGTCGCTCAGTACAACGCCACCGGGATTGGTTCCCTGGCCGTCGAGATCGAGTTGGGCATATCCGATACCCGCGCTCACATAGGGAGAAAGCAATCCCAGATCGTAATCGATATAAGCATTGGCGAGCCCGTATATGCTGCTCGCTTCGCCGAATGCGTTTGCGCCACTGAATGTGCCCACCCCGGACACTGTGTGGGTATCGATATCGAACGAATTGTAGCCGAGTTCGCCTTCAAGTCGGTAAGAAACCGGACTATCGTTCTTGAACTCGTATCCAACGGCACCGGAAAAATCGAGACCGGGATCGTACTCGTTACTGACTGTCGCACCCGCAATGCCGAAGTCGCTCTCACCTTCAAATGCGCCGCCAATTCGCGCGCCTATGTACCAGCCGCCGGCCGGGGCTGCTTCAACGACTGGCTCTGGCGGTGCAGGATCTTCTTCAAGCACAGCATCTGCCGCGAAAGCGTAGGTTACAGAACCAAGGCCAAAAACCGTTCCAATCAGCAGGGCAAAGGGAGTTGTCTTTTTCATTGTTTTATCTCCAGAACTGAGCACAGGAAGGTGTGCTGGGAGGAACGCTAGTGGTCGCCAATGTCTGGATTGTGGTGTGACCGGTCACACTTGATTACGAAAAGACGTGATAATTCATAGGACCACGCACAATCGGGCCGTATTTGCGGCATTTGTGCTCGAGGAGCGTCTTAGCTGGCCAGCTGGTAGTCAATCCATACCGGCACGTGGTCTGATGGCTTTTCCCAGTCGCGCACGTATTTATCGACCGCACAGCCGCCATAGTGCATCGCCGCTTCAGGCGAGAGCAGCAAGTGGTCAATGCGAATGCCGTGATTCTTTGGCCAGGCCCCGGCCTGATAGTCCCAGAATGTGTAAATCCCGCTGTCGCCGTTCGCCGAGCGAAGTGCCTCGGTAAATCCAAGATTCTTCAGAGCCTCGAATCGGGATCGGGTTTCTGATCGAAACAGTGCGTCGCCTTCCCACACGGCCGGGTCCCAACAGTCCTCAGCTTGCGGAATGACATTATAGTCGCCCGCGAGAACCAGCGGTTCCTCCAGAGTGAGGCGGTCGGTAGCCCAGGCTTGCAGGCGGTCCATCCATGCCAGCTTGTAGTCAAACTTTCGGGGGTCGTTGGTCGGGTTGCCGTTCGGCAGATAGAGAGAGACGACCCGCAACACCTGGCCGTCGACCGAGAATACGCCCTCTATGAAACGGGCCTGCTCATCGGCGTCGTCGCCGGCAAGCCCACGATTGACCTCATCAAAAGGCAGGCGCGAGAGCAGTGCAACGCCATTGAAGCCCTTTTGTCCGTGGGTGGCGACGTTGTATCCAAGTGCCTCCAATTCGGAACCTGGAAACGCCTCGTCCACCGATTTGATCTCCTGCAGGCATACAATATCCGGTTCGGCCTGCTTCAGCCATTCAACGAGCACGTCATGGCGGGCCTTGATGCCATTAATGTTCCATGTGGCGATTTTCACGGCTGATCCAGTCAGGGCAGAGGAGTTTAGGCGAGTATAGTACCAACTTGCCTGGCGTCAGCACAGCATTGGCTTTTCCACACCCAATCCTGCCCCTGAGCGGTGCTGCATTGTCACGCCCGGGAATATGATGATACTCCGCGCCTACATAAAGGGGGCGGAGCGGGACCATATCTCTCCGCAAAATGGAGGCTCTATCATGTCCGACTCAACACTGGGTACGCCGGCACAGTTGCGCGACCCGAACTATACTCCGCCTTTGGCACAAGCCATTCCGCTGGGTATTCAACACGTGCTGGCGATGTTTGCCAGCAATGTGACTCCTGCCATCATTGTTGCGGGCTTCGCCGGGTTTGGTTTTGGCTCAAACTCTCCCGATTTCGGCAATATGATCTACATGATTCAGATGGCCATGTTGTTTGCCGGTATCGCGACCCTTTTCCAGACGATCGGAATGGGCCCGGTTGGTGCTCGTTTGCCGATTGTCCAGGGGACAAGTTTTGCCTTTCTCCCCATTATGATTCCGGCGGTTGCAGGTGCCGGTGTTGCGGGCATGGCCGGGTTGATGACCGGGGTGGTCATCGGTGGCCTGTTCCACATGGTCCTCGGCACGTTTATCGGCAAAATCCGGTACGCGCTTCCACCGTTGGTGACCGGGCTGATTGTTTTGATGATTGGCCTGGCGCTCGTCAAAGTCGGTATTCAATACGCGGCAGGCGGTGTTCCAGCTATGCAGGCACTGAACAAGGCCATGGCGGCCAAAGGTGACCTTTCCGGGTTCGAATTTGGCTCGCTCTGGAACTGGAGCATAGCGCTTGTGGTGATTGTGGTCACTCTGGCGATCAAGTTCTTTACCCGAGGCTTTTGGTCGGTAGCCGCAATTCTGGTTGGGTTAGTCGCCGGCTACGTCTATGCGCTGATCGGTGGTGACGCTCATTTTGCCCGCGCGTTCGGCAACATTGGCAACGCATCCTGGTTCAATCTGCCGTCGCCTTTCAAGTTTGGCTTCGAGTGGAACTGGGCCATCATTATCGGCATGTGCCTGATGGCAATCATCTCGGCCATTGAGACCGTTGGTGATACTTCTGGCATCACCAAGGGTGGGGCAGGGCGCGAAGCGACGGATGACGAAGTGACGGGCGCCACCTATGCAGACGGTCTTGGCACCGCAATCGCCGGCATATTCGGCGGCCTGCCCAACACATCATTTTCGCAAAATGTCGGCCTGATCTCCATGACCGGTATCATGAGCCGTGGTGTTGTCACGATCGGCGCCATTTTCCTCATCATTTGCGGTCTGATTCCCAAGGTTGGTGCAATCATTTCCACTGTTCCGATCGAGGTACTCGGCGGTGGCGTCATTGTCATGTTCGGCATGGTTGCAGCTGCCGGTGTAAACATGCTGTCGGGCGTCAACTGGAATCGTCGCAACATGTTGATCTTTGCGACCGCGCTGTCGATCGGTCTTGGTCTGCAACTGGTTCCCGATGCTCTGGTTCATATGGGCAGTACCTGGAAAATCCTGTTGACCAGCGGATTGCTTCCGGCCGCTTTCATCGCCATCGTGCTCAATCTGCTGCTTCCGGACGATGTGGAAGGTGATGGTGAGCATGAAACTCAGCTGAGTGGTCTGGGAAACAGTGATGGAACTGCAGTTGCAGGTGCAACTGTAAGTGCCGCCGGATCTGTCGCAGTTGCATCGGCAAGTGGCGGCGCAGCAGCTTTGCTGGGCAGCGGTGCTGCTAACGATGCAGCGAGCTCCCGCTCCCAGGCTGAAGCCGTCAGGTCCGGTTCGGCCGGGAGCACTGCGAAGGCAGCTGCCAAACCGGCAACCAGGCGGACGTCAAAGCCGAAGACCGCCCGCAAGAGCAGTACGGCATCTGCGACAAAAACCGCCGCCGCAAAGACGTCCAAGGCGTCCGGCAGTGTCGGCAAAGGCAAGGCGAAAAGCGCGGGAAGTGCCGCCAGAAAAGCCCCGGCTCGAAAAGCCCCAGCCGGGAAAGCCAGAGTGGCGAAGGCACGGACGCAGGCGACTAAGGCGAAATCAACCGTCGCAAAGGCAAAGTCGCCTGTTGCCAAGGCTGCAAAGAGGCCTCGCGCAGCGGCAGCAAAAAGTACGTTTGTCGATGACGTCGCGCTGATAGACGGAATCGGGCCGGTGATCTCCAAGGGGTTGAAAAAGCACGACCTTGGTTCGCTGACCAAGATGGCTGCAGCTTCGCTTCCGGCGATCACTAAAGCAGCCGACGATCTGCGTTACGCTGAAAAAAGCGCCAAGATCGCGCGCGACTGGCAAAAACAGGCCAAAGATCTGGTGGCGGGTAAGCCCGCGCGCGCCAAGTCGGACCGAGCCCGACAGAAGAGCGCCCGAAAATAAGGCTTCGAAATTTCAAGATTGAGGGGCGGGGGTTACTCCGCCCTTTTTCTTTTTTTGCGGGCCGCAGGCGTCTTGACAGAAGAGAGTCGTGACGGCTAGAGCTCGGTTGCTCGCAACGATGGCGTCGTTGCATACGAGCGTGTGTTTTGATCGCTTGCTTTGCGGTTTTTTCACCGTCCTGAACGCCCGGATGTTCCCGGGTGGTCATTGCCTCCCGGAAATTGGGAGCACCTCATGCCAAACCAATCAAACAGACCCGAATTCTTCTCCTGCGCCAATGGCGACAAAGCACCATTGCCGTTTACTAACGCTGAATACGAGCGCAGGCTAAAAAAACTGCGCAGCATCATGGCGACCAGCGATATCCCGGCCGTTCTGTTCACCTCGATGCACAACATTGCCTATTATTCCGGCTTTCTCTATTGCAGCTTCGGCAGACCCTATGGGTGCGTCGTAACAGCTGACCGTTGTACAACGATTTCTGCCAATATAGACGGTGGTCAGCCCTGGCGGCGCAGCTTTGCCGACAACGTTATCTATACGGATTGGCGGCGCGACAATTTCTGGCGTGCCGTCGCGTCAGTGACGGGACCGGTACGAAGGCTTGGTATCGAGCGTGATCACCTCACTCTGGTTCACCGCGACACCCTGATCGAAATGCTGTCGGCGCCCGACCTCGTCGACATCTCTGACGGCACGATGGCCGCCCGGATGGTCAAGTCGGACGAGGAAATTGCATTGATCCGGGAAGGCGCCCGCATCGCCGACTTAGGGGGCGAGGCCATTCATGCCGCTATCAGGCAAGACACGAGCGAAATTGACGTCGCTATGGCCGGACGTGATGCGATGGAGACCGAGATTGCCAGGTCTTTTCCTGACAGCGAATTGCGTGACACCTGGGTGTGGTTTCAGTCAGGCCTGAACACCGATGGAGCCCACAACCCGGTCACCTCCCGCAAACTGGAGCAGGGAGACATACTCAGCCTCAATACATTCCCGATGATCTCGGCCTATTACACGGCGCTCGAACGGACGTTGTTTCTGGGGGAGCCGGATGCCGAATCGCTCCGCATTTGGAACGCCAACATCGCGGCCCATGAACTGGGTCTTTCGCTGATCAGACCCGGAGCCACGTGTTCGGCAATATGCGAGGAACTCAACCGTTTCTTTGAGGCTGAAAACCTCCTGCAATACCGATCGTTCGGGTATGGTCATTCGTTCGGTGTTCTGTCTCACCATTATGGCCGCGAGGCGGGGCTGGAACTGCGCGAAGACATCGAAACCGTGCTGCAGCCTGGCATGGTTGTTTCTATGGAACCAATGCTGTGGGTTCCGGAGGGACAATCGGGAGCCGGAGGTTATCGCGAGCATGACATTCTCGTTGTGGGTGAAACCGCGGCAGAGAACATTACTGGCTTTCCCTATGGTCCGGAGCACAACACTATCGGATAGAGTAAGTGAGCCCTAGCGGCCCGGCGCTCGAGATCTCGCCAGCATAAACGGCGCGAGAACTGTCAGGACCAGCAATCGCCAGACGTGATGTGCTGCGACGAAAGTCGGGTCGGCGTCCAATATCAGGGCCATGGCGATCATGGCCTCAACGCCCCCCGGTGCAAAAGCGATAAGCAACTGACCCAGCGACAAACCGCTGAAGCTGGAATAGGCCCAGGCGGCACTGGCAGAAAGGATCATGGCGACGCCGGTGGTGGCCAGTCCGGCGATCGATGCCCTTTTTAGCATCTGCCAACTCACGCCGGACAGACGCGTGCCAATGATTGTTCCCATGAGAACGAAGGCGGGCAGAGAAAGGTAAGCGGGCAAATTGCCATCTGCCCAGTCGGTAACATGCGCGAACGACGAGGCCGCCATGCCGGCGAGCAGAAACGCCGCAGCGAGATTGATTCTCTCAAAAATGAGCGCACAGACCAATGATCCCGCAAGGATTGTCATGAGCTGGGCCGTCGCCATGTCCGGCAATGTGGTTGAGGCGTCTGGTGCGCGATAGCCCAGCAAAGTGACAACAACCGGTACGATGAGTGTCAAAGCGAGAACGCGAATGCTCTGGATGACACTAACGGTGGCTATATCGCTCTTCACGTTTAGGGTAAGGCCGAGAATGTAGCTCATGTGTCCTGGCGTTGAAGACAGAGTCGATGTCTGACGATCGAGATGCCAAAGTCGTTCCAGAACAGAGCGGCAGACAAAAAATATGACCAGCAGTGATACTGCCAGCAGCAAAAAACTCCCTGGCCACTGACGCGCAGCCTGGAAGACCTCCGGGCTCACGCTGGTTCCCATGGCGATACCTATGAGCAGAAACGCGCAATTGCGCAGCCACTGGTGGATGTCGACCCTGACGCCGGCCAGACTGGCTGTGCTGACCAGCAGAGCCGGCCCTGTCAGGCTGGCTGCAGGAAATCCAATCCAGGTCGCTGCAAGATAACCAACCACACCCGTGACCAGTGCAAGTGTGTTTTGCCGGACCACAGCGGATGAGGGGAGGTTCATCGGGCTTTGCGCTACTTCATTGCATTGAAGCGCTGATTGAGCTCGTCGACCTGAGCAGAGGTCAGCAATCGGGTTTTTTGCCCGCGCAGCGCGATAAGGAGCTTTGCGGTTTCTTCTAATTCTTCTGCCGCGTAGACGGCAGAATGCAGATCCGTGCCACAAACAACAGGGCCATGATTGGCCAGCAAGACTGCCGCACATTTGCCATCCAGGGCTCGGATGCTCTCCCCGGTCGCAGGATCGCCGGGTGTCGCGTAAGGCACCATCTTCACGGTGCCGACACGCATCACCACATAGGGTGTGACCGGTGGAATGCAGTCTTCGGGATCCGTGTCAGCAAGACAGGCGAGGGCGGTTGCATAGGTGGAATGAAGGTGAACGACGGCTCCGGTTTGCGGTCTGCTGTCGTAGAAAGCCTGATGCAAGGTCACCTCTTTGGAAGGCGGATTTCCTGACATATGTCTTCCGTCGCTGTCGAGCTTGCTGATGGTGTCGACAGCGAGTGTTCCCAGCGATGAATTTGTTGGCGTCATAAGGAAGCCATCCGGTAACCGCACAGAAATATTGCCGGCTGTTCCGACGCTGTAGCCGCGGTCGAACAGAGCACGCGCCAGCCGGACAAGGTCGCGGCGAATTTCAATCTCAGCCGTCATGTCTTTTCAGCCAGTATATCAGCTGCCTTGCCGAAAAAATCCGGAGCGCCAAAATTTCCGGACTTTAGAGCGATGACAAGTTCCGGCCCGGCGCGCAGAGCCGGGACACCCGGGTCAATTTCCGGCCCGATGGACAATTGTCTTAGTTCCAGTCCTTCGACGACGGCGCCCGACGTCTCGCCACCGGCGACAATCAGGCGTTCCACCCCGGCCGCAACAAGTTGGCGAGCGGTTTCAGCAAAAAAAGCTTCCAGAGCGCTTGCTGCTTTTTCTGAACCGAATGCTTCCTGAACTGCCTTCACGACCTGCGGTTCGGCGGAACTGTAGGCGACCGGAATACCATCTGCATCCATCAGCCACCGGCACAACTGAGCCGGCTGCAAAGATCCACTGATGACATCCTCAGCCACAATCTCAAACTTCGGGTTGTCGCTTGTATGCCGTTGAAGCTGCGCGCGCGTGGCGCTGGAACAGGAACCGGAGAGCACAACACATTTTCCGCTCTGCCCGCTCCAGTGAGTTCCGTTAGATCCTGTTTCGCTGCGTCGTCTGAAATTGGCCGGCAAACCCAGCGCAACGCCGGAACCTCCCGTCACCAGGATCAGGCCGTCAGCTGCGGCTCCGATTTGGCGCAGGTCGTCATCTTGCAAAGCGTCGACGACAATCAGACGGTTTCCCGCGTTGTGCTCGCGTTCCAGGGCCAGTTTGATCGCATCAGCGCCACGCAGTACATCGCAGGCGTTAACATGGCCGACGGGCAGGGAGGTCTGATAGCCAAGCCAGCGGCGCAGATCGGCATCAATCATTGGCGTCAACGGGTGGTTTTCCATGCCGGATTCGTTCAGGAGTGCATCATTTACAAACAGATGGCCCTGATAGACAGACCGGCCAGTGCCAGGAAATGCCGGGCAGATGATCACCTTTTCAGCGCCGAGCTTATGAGCCATGGCCTCAACGACCGGTCCGATGTTGCCCTTTTTGCTTGAGTCGAACGTCGAACAATATTTGAAGAAATACTGTTTACAGCCCTGTTTTTGCAACCATTCCAATGCGTCAAGCGACTGCTGCACAGCGTCACCTGGGTCGATTGAGCGGGATTTGAGGGCCACAACGCCGACTTCAACGGACGGATCTGCGCTCTGAGATGGAATACCGGAATACTGCGTTACCGACATGCCTTCTTTCGACAAGGTGTTTGCGAGATCGCTGGACCCTGTAAAATCATCTCCAATACAGCCCAGCAGCATTGTCAAATCCGGAAATCAAGTTTGTTGTTGTTCGGGTGTTTCTTCACAGCAGTACGAAGAATGGTCAAGTTCCTCAAACAATTAGACCCCGATTTCGAACCGGCAACTGCCTCACCACTGTGCCATGTTCGTCTTATCTACATTGAAGCCAATACGGCATTGGCAATTGCAATGTCTTGAGCCGCTATTCCGGTCAGGTCCGCGATTGTTATGTCGTTGGGGGTTCTTTGCCAGTTGCACCGGTTATTCAACAATGTTCCCAGCTCTACAAGATCGCTTTTCTTAAGAGCTGATTTGGCAATTGCATGGGATACTTCGCCATGATCCACACACTGTGCGATAAGATCAACGGCCACCAGATCAGCACGCGAGACAAGGTCAATCTCCAATTCCTGTTTGCCGGGAGCATCAGCTCCAACCGCCGTGATGTGAGTCCCGGCGGTGATCCAGTCCGACATGATCAAGGCTGACATGGAGCCGGTTGCGGTGACGATGATATCCGCCTTGATTGCTGCTTCTTCTAAGTCCTCGGCAACATCGACGTCGCCCTCCTTGGAAAGTTCTTTAGCCACTCTCTCTGCGCGTACAGCGTTGCGCCCCCATAGCTCTATCCGTTCCAGTTTCGGCATGAGTGCTCGGTGAGATTTGATCTGCCAGAGCGCTTGCGGACCGGTGCCGACTACAAGCAAGCGCATTGCATCAGAACGGGCGAGGAGGCGTGACGCGATTGCCCCGCCCAGACCTGTTCTTATGTCTGTGAGCAACATTTCATCATGCAGGACAGCCTGCACTCCGCCAGTTTGTGCGGACACTACCAGAACCAGCCCATTGCCAGTTGGCATATCCTGATCCGCATTTAGTGGGAAACCGGTTGCAACCTTGATCGCGAAGTTTTCATCGCCCTGAACATGACCAAACTTTATGTGGCAGTCGGCCATTGCCTCAGCAAACGTGATGTGGCCCACAGGTGGCAGATTCACCTGTCCTGCGCTTGTTGCCCGATAAGCCTGCTCTATAGCAATTGCTGTCTGTGGCAGATCGATTAGAGCTTCGATTTCCCCACGGCTTAGGCTAATCAATTCGCAACTCCCGAGACTGAGGGCTAACCATATGACAGCACTACCAGACTTTCGACTGGAAACGCATTTTTCCAGATGGGAGTTCAAAGCGCGTTATCACATGACGGCCTCTGACGCCGAAAGTATGTCAATGCAAACTCTCTTGGCGATGGCAACTGAGCAAGAACGTGACGCGTATGAAAGTATGTGGCTGGGTTACACGGAGACTTTCGGTGCTCGAGAATTAAGGGAGGCGATTGCCGCTACATTCAAATACCAAAAGGCATCGGACATCTTATGCTTTGCCGGGGCCAGCGAGGGAATATTTGCCGCTAACAACGTCATTTTGGATCGAAACAGCCACGCCATTGTCGTTACGCCAAATTACCAATCTCACGAAACTCTGCCTCTTGCGATTTGCGAGGCGACTGGTGTTCCCCTCGATCCAGATGACAATTGGTCACTCGACATCGATCGCGTGGCTGCAGCGATCCGGCCCAACACCAGACTTGTTACAATCAACTTCCCGCATAATCCTACCGGAACCATACTTCCTTTGGATCGGTATGAGGCGCTGATCGCACTGTGCCGTAGCCATGGCATCTACATTTTGCACGATGAAATTTTCAATGGATTGGGCGCGACCGGCACACAACACCTGCCGTTTGTTGCCGATGCCTATGAGCGCGGTTTGTCTTTGAACGTCATGTCCAAATCTTACGGTTTGCCGGGTCTGCGGATCGGCTGGATTGCTTGTCAGGATGCCGAGATCATTTCCAAAATGGAGAGAATGAAGCACTATCTATCCATCTGCAATTCAGGTCCCAGCGAGCAGTTGACGATGATCGCATTGCGAAACAGCGATAGAATTCTGGCTCGAAACTGCGCGATCGTCGATGAAAACCTGCCGAAATGGGATGCGTTCTTTGCGCGGCACCCGGATCTGTTTGAGTGGAAGCAACCAGATGGCTCATGCATGGCTTTTCCCCGGTACAAGGGGATGGATGGTGTAGAGGTTTTCTGCGAGAAGCTTGTTGAAGAAAGCGGAGTTCTCTTCCTGCCCAGCACGATTTATTCGTCGGAACTGGGCGAAACTCCCAAAGACCGATTCCGGCTGGGGTTTGGTCGCAATGGTCTTGATGAAGGCATTGCTGCACTCGACGCACACATCATGAAAAACAAAGGTTGATAGTCCAGACGTTGCATCAAATGATTTATGTGCCGGTGAGGGGCGCCAGGCTTCCGCCGTCCGATACCTCAGATGAGTGTATGGATTGGCCTGTCACCACAGCAGTGCCACGTCGCTTGTCGCAATCTCTGGCGCGTATGGCGGAGTTCAGTGTGTCGAGCTATCTGGGACAGCCAAATACAATTGTCGCATAAGATATATTATGGAACTTGTTTGGTTATGTGAAACCTGAACATAAGAAGTCAACGTATTGATATTAATAGCGTAGACGTTCGTCTCTATCCCGGCAGTTCGATTACCAGGCCGTCATATGCGGGCTCGACATGGTCCGGCGTCTCGTCCTTCACGGTCGTGTAGTCCATAGGTGTGTGCATGTGCGTGAGGATTGCACGGGCGGGACTGAGTTGCTCGATCCAGCCCAACGATTGCTCCAGATTGAAATGACTGGGATGTGGGCGGTATTGCAAAGCATCGACAATCCAGACGTCGAGATCGTTCAAATGCGGCAAGGCGCGATCATCCAGGTTGCTGACGTCGCTGCTGTAGGCAAGGGTGCCTACGCGGAATCCAAGCGAGACAATGCTGCTGTGCTGTTGCTCGAAGGGCAGGAGTTCGATGTCACCGCCCTCGCCCGATATTGTGAACGCCACACCCGGCGTGATCCTGTGCTCGTTCAGAATTGGTGGATATTGCGATCCTTCCGGTGTTTCGAAGCAATAGCCGAATCCTTGATGCAGCCGGGCTGATGTGGGCTCGTCTGCCCAAATATCAACGCGTGCCCGGCGATTGATGACAAAGGAACGCAGGTCATCAATGCCGTGAATGTGGTCGGCGTGGCCGTGGGTGAAGACAACGCCATCCGCAGATGCGATGCCGGCAGTCAGCATTTGCTGGCGGAGATCCGGTCCGGTATCTACAATCACCGTTGTGATACCGGCATCGGATATGCGTTGGATCAGCAGTGACGCGCGCAATCTCCGGTTCCTGGGATTGTGCGGATCGCAATTTCCCCAGTCATCTCCGATACGCGGAACGCCGGGCGATGAGCCGCAGCCCAGCACGGTGAAGCGCAGAATGGCCCTTTGGCTTCGTTCACTCAATCCGCAACTTCTTCCGCAGCTGGCTCCGGTACTTTATTGAAAAGGCGGAAAAAATTGTCACTCGTCTGTCGCCAGACTTCCGCTTCATCAGCTTCCCATACATCCGCAAGCATGGCGGCCGTATGAGTCACAAAGGAAGGTTCGTTTCGTTTGCCGCGGTTTGGCATCGGCGCAAGATAAGGAGCGTCAGTCTCGACCAACACCCGATCGCGTGGCATATCCCGGGCAATGTCGCGAATGTCCTGACTGTTCTTAAAGGTCAGGATGCCAGAGAATGACACAGTCAGGCCAAGTTCAATACCGCGTACGGCGAGGGCGCGCCCGGACGAGAAACAATGCAGGACCGCGGGGAAGGCCCCTGCTCGCGTTTCCTGTTCCAGAATTGAGATCATGTCCTCGTCGGCGCTTCGGGCGTGAATGACAAGCGGCAAACCGGTTTCTCGAGCTGCTGCGATGTGGGTCCGCAGCCCTTGCGCCTGAGCATCCCGTGGGGATTTGTCATAGTGATAGTCGAGTCCCGCTTCACCGATGGCGACCACCTTGTCGTGGGCACTGATTGCGACAAGATCGTCCACCGTTACATCCAGTTCCTCGTCAGCGTTGTGCGGATGGGTACCCACGCTGCAAAAGACTTCAGGGTACCGCTCGGCCACCGCAAGGACCTGTGGAAATCTTTTGACTCGCGTACAGATTGTCACCATCCGGCCAATCCCGGCGTCGCGCGCCCGCTGGACAACGTGATCCAGTTCATCCGCAAAGTCGGGAAAATCGAGATGGCAATGGCTGTCTATCAGCATGATCAGTCGGCGGCCTCGACAAAACGCGGAAAGACGCCCTGCGGTTGATCAATTACCGTATCGGAAGCAAGCCGGTGCTTGGGACCAAGATGTGCAAATGAGCGCTGCCCGGCAGGAACCTTCAATTGATCCAGCAGCCTGGCGGCGCTGGCCGGTAAGAACGCCTGACAAAGGATGGCAACCTGGCGAACCACTTCTGCGGTCACATACAGGACGGTCTGCATGCGCTGCGGGTCGGTTTTCTTCAATCCCCACGGTGCCTGCTCGTCGAAATAGCGGTTGGCCTCGTCAAGCACATGCCAGATCGTGTCCAGTGCCTCGTTGGGAAGGGTTCGGTCGATTGCCGTACGGCAATCGTCGAGCGCCGTGTCAGCGAGCGCGAGTAGGGTGGTGTCATTGGAAGTCAGCTCCCCTGCTCCGCCGACTTTGCCTTCGAGGTTCTTGAAGATCATTGACAGGGATCGCTGCGCCAGATTGCCAAAATTGTTGGCGAGATCGGCGTTGGTATGGTTGACGATGTCGTCATGGCTATAGCTGCCATCATTGCCAAACCGCACTTCGCGCAGGAAGAAATAGCGTAGCTGATCGACACCATAGGTCTCTGCCATGGCGAATGGATCGAGAACGTTGCCGACAGATTTCGACATTTTCTCGCCTTTGTTCAACAGAAAGCCGTGACCGAACACGCGCTTTGGAAGGGCGACACCGGCGGACATCAAAAAAGCCGGCCAATAGACGGCGTGGAAGCGTGTAATGTCTTTGCCGATGATGTGTAGATCGGCCGGCCAGTGATGCCAGAGCGGGTTCTTTTCGTCGGGATAGCCGACGCCTGTGATGTAGTTGGTCAGGGCATCCACCCAGACATACATGACGTGTTTTTCGTCACCTGGTACTTTTACACCCCAGTCGAACGTTGTCCGTGAAATGGAAAGGTCCGTCAGCCCGCCTTTAACAAAGCTGACAATCTCGTTCTTGCGGCTGGCGGGTGCTATGTATTGGGGGTTGTCCTCGTAGAGCTTCAGCAGTCGGTCCTGATAGTTGGATAGCCGGAAAAAATAGCTCTCCTCTTCAACCCATTCTACCGGTGTGCCCTGCCCGCCAATTCGAACGCCATCGTCTCCAACAACGGTTTCATCCTCGCCATAATAGGCTTCATCGCGAATCGAGTACCAGCCGGAATAGGTGTCCTTGTAGATGTCACCATTGGCCTCCATCGCCTTCCAGATGGCCTGGCTCGCGCGATGATGGTCTTCATCAGATGTGCGGATGAACCTGTCATAGGAGACATTCAGAAGGTCGGTCATGTTCTGAAACACATCAGAATTGGTGTCGGCCAACGATTTGACCGGCACGTCCAGTTCGCGCGCAGTCTGCCACATCTTCTGGCCATGAACATCGGTGCCAATCTGAAAACGGGTTTCAAATCCGTCCAGCCGCTTGAATCGCGCGATGGCGTCAGCACAAACAAATTCGTAAGCATGCCCGATATGGGGCGCACCATTGGGGTAAGAGATCGCGGTTGTCACATAGTAGGTCTTTGCCATGGTGTACGGCGTTCCGCTCTAATTCAGGTGTGTTTCTTGTATCGGTCGAACAGGGCGGCAAACAGCGATAAAATGACCTGTTTTCTGTCCAGGTTGAACGTTTCGGCCTGTCGCACTGACAGATTGGCCTTCTCCCATACCTCTGCCCAGCCCGCAAGCGCCGACCGTTCTGTCGTTTGGCTGTTTTTACGCACCTGCGATCCGATCCAGCCGAGCACCATATCGACAAAGAGCCGGTGGGAGTCTTCCGCCCCTCGTCGTGCCAGACTGTCTGCAATTTTGTGAACGTTGATCCAGTCTTCTGCGTGTCCCCTGCCCGCGCCAGACATCAGGTTTTCAAATTGCTCGTACGCGTCCAGAACGGATCCCAGGGCGAGCTGCACTGCCCGACGAACCGAACCTTCCGAAAGCTCGGCGGCCCGAGCCAGCTCGGCTTGCGGCAAACCTGTTTCAAACCTGTCGAGGACAGCAAGCACCTGTTCCTGGCGTAAGGGCTGAAGCTGCAACGCCTGACATCGGGACCGGATGGTTGGTAACAACCGGCCCGGCGCATGGCTCAGGACGAAGAAAAGCGAACGATTGGGTGGCTCTTCCAGTATTTTCAGCAATGCATTGGCGGCGCTGGCATTCATGTCATCTGCCGCGTCAACAATCGTTATGCGCCACCCCCCTGCCCCGGCGGTCATGCCGTAAAACGACTGCGTACGCCGTATTTCGTCAATCGACAGTTGAGATTTGAATCGCTTGTCCTTTTCATCCCAGGGGCGTGTCAGGTGAAGAAGTTCGGGATGGCCGCCCTGGGCAACCTGTCGGTGCAGGGTTTCCGGCAGCTTTGAGGTGTCGAATGCCGCAGGCGCGTCGACCGGATTGCCATAGGCGAGCACGTGTTTTGCAAAGCCGAAAGCCAGGGTCGCCTTTCCGATACCGCGGGGACCGCTCACCAGCCACGCGTGGTGCATGCGTCCACTTGCATAAGTTTCGACAAACCGTGTGCAGGCCTGCTCATGGCCAATGACTTTTGTCGCCTCGCCCGGGTGTGGAATGCCCTCGATACGGTCTGCGACGGGTCTTTCGTCTACCGCGATCAATGTTCTGTCGCTTTGCGCATATAGGTGGTCACGGCCATGTCGACAGCAACGCCAACATTGTCCAGCGACTGGCTTGCATCAATGACAACACAGCGGTCGGGCTCCCGCGCCGCAATATCAAGAAAACCCTGTCGGCGCTTTTGCTGCTCGGCCAGGTCTTCCTTCTCAAAACGGTCGGGACCGTCCTCTGCCCAGACATCGGCGGCTCGCTGCAGGCCCAGCTCGGGCGGAAGATCAAAAATCAGGGTCAGGTCCGGGCGTGCACCCTCAGTGACGGCTTTCTCCATTGCCGTGAGGAAGTCCGGGTCCACACCGCCTGAAACGCCCTGATAGACCCGACTGGAATCCATGAAGCGGTCACAAAGGACCGTTGTTCCGGAAGCCAGAGCGGGCTTGATAATTTGTTCAACATTGTCGCTTCGGGCAGCTGCAAACAGAACGGCTTCCATGTCGACACCATACTTTTCTGCCGCTCCGGACAAGACAACGTGTCGGACAGCCTCTGCGCCGGGTGAACCACCCGGCTCCCGCGTCACCAGGACTTTGTGCCCTTCGTCCTGCAGCCATTTAGCGACCCGCTGGATCTGCGTGGATTTCCCAGCGCCCTCGCCGCCCTCGAATGTAATAAAGTGACCGCGCACGCCAAGCTGGCCCCGGATGTCTCGTTAGACCCTGTTTAGACGAGGTTGCGCCGTATGCGAAGCCTAAGCTGCACTTACCCGACGCTTGTCACCACATGCCGAGGATGAGCTCTTGAAGAGAGTCAATGGCGCGCTGTGTGATTGAGCCCGTGCCGACAGCTTCTGCAGTGTAGAGGGGTGTTTCCTGGCTCACCTTGCCGTCAATCTTTACCTGAAGAGTTGCTACCTGCACGCCCTCCTCAACCGGCGCCGGAATTGGACCGGTAAAGACGATCTCTGCGCGCAACCGGTCGGAAAAGCCAACCGGTACAAAAATTGTCAACGGGCCTCTGGCCTTGAGAGCGACGCCTGACTTTGCACCACCAAAAAGCGTTGCTTCACCAACAATTTCGTCTTTTTCAAACAGGTCGATGGGTTTGAAGGCGCGAAATGCCCAGCGCATGAGCTTGACGGCCTCGCTCGACCGGGTGCGAATTGAATCAAGGCCGTTGAGGACGATGATGATGCGTTTCCCGTCCTGCATGGCGGACCCGACCAATCCGTAGCCCGATTCTTCGGTAAATCCGGTTTTCAGACCATCAGCGCCCTCGACCTTGCCGAGCAAAGGATTACGATTCCGCTGGCGCACTTTGTTCCAGAGGAAGTCTGGTTCAGCATAAATTTTGTATTGTTCGGGATAGTTTTCAATGATGTGTCGCGCCAGATATGCCAGGTCCCGGGCAGTTACTTTTTGCTCGGGATCCGGAAGACCGGTGGATGTACGAAACGTCGAGTTTTTCAGGCCGATCCTGCGGGCCCGTTGGTTCATCAACCCTGCAAATCCCGCTTCTGAACCGGCCATGCCCTGGGCAATGGCGATTGCTGCATCGTTCCCGGACTGCACGATAACACCGCGGATCAGATCCTCGAGGCGGACATCGGAATTGAGTTTGGCAAACATGGTTGAACCACCGGAAGTGGATCCTCCACGACGCCAGGCATCCTCTGATATTGAGAACGTGTCGTCATAGCTGAGCTCTCCGGTTTTGAGAGCATTGAAAACGACTTCCATCGTCATGAGCTTGGCCATGGAGGCCGGGGCCATCAGCTCGTCTGCGTTTTTTTGGAACAAAACCGATCCGCTGTCGAAGTCCATGACAATGGCTTGCTTCGCTTTGGTCTGGAAGGTCTGGGCGGCCGCAACAGATGCTGCGGCAGCCGAGGCGAGCAGCACCACGCAAAAGAACAGGCCTTGGAATCTCGTAAACACGCGCAGTAGCTCCCCCAACGGATCTGGCGCCCCTCGTTACACAATGAAGCTAGAAAAGCGGCGGCAAAAAGACAACTGCTGGAGCAAAGATTCGCGGATTAGTTGCTCTGGGTGGTAAACGGCTCACGCAATGCCAGGGTGGTGCCGGTGTCCTGGCGCTTGCGCAAGGCCTCAAGCTCTAGCAGAAAAGGGTCTCCCACCGCTTGTTCAGCAGCCTGGGTCGAAGCGGATGCAGGCTCGGGTCGGGCAGCTTCCTGAGCAAATGCAAGCGAGGTTGCCGAACCAGCCGGTTTGAAGGATGCAGCCAGATAGGTCTCATCCAGCCCATCAAGCGGTGCCGGTCCGATATATTGCACTCTGACCTGCGCTACGCCGGCATGCTGATAGTCGAGCAGTTTTGCCGCCCGCGCGGAAAGATCGATGATCCGGCCCGCATGATAGGGGCCACGATCGTTGACACGCACAATCACGGAATGACCGTTGGCCTTGTTGATGACCCGTGCGTAGCTGGGAAGAGGAAATGTCGGGTGTGCCGCCGAAAGAGCATACTGATCGTATATCTCCCCGTTCGCAGTCAGACGTCCGTGGAAGTTGGGTCCATACCAGGAAGCACTGCCAGACTTGTCATATCCCGGCTGCTCTCTTGGCCGGTACCACTTGCCGCGAATTTTGTAGGGTTTGCCAATTTGCCGTCTGCCGCCACCTTTGCGCACCTTGCGCGAGCGCGAAACGCGTGGACTGGCTGCGACTCCATAGGCATGCGCGGTGAACTTCACCTCGTCGTTAATCAATGCTCCGCCGTTTCGGACGGTAGAGCTTGAGCCACCAAAACACCCTGTCAGCGCAAGTGCGCCTGACAATACCAGCAAACGAAAACCAACATTCACGGCTAGAATCCCGTATCACACCCGACAAAGGGTAACCTGAATCAATCGTGGGACCCTAGGAAAAGCCCATTACGAAGCCGTTAAGGTTGTTGAAAAGTTCAGTTGCTGATGGTTGCAGTTCCGGCGTAACCATCTTCCCGGACCCACTTAATTTCGGCCGGTCCTGTTTGTTTGATCGTAAAACACAAGGGTTGTCCCTTGTACCAGGTGGGAAATTGCTGGCAGAGTTCCTCGTCCTTTACCCACCATTTTCCAGTTTCTTTGGGTGCAAAAAATTTGGCCAAACCCAATCCTGAGCCGTCTCCCACCACTGTGTTCCCGTTTCGGTAAAACAGCGGAAACGCGCCCCAGGTCGTTGACAGCAGGACTTTCTTGTCCGTGATCAGAGTTGCAATTTCTTTGCCTGTCAGGTCATCAGCATGGACGGGTGTAGCAAAAGCGGTTGCCCACACCGTAGCGGAAAGGATCAAGCCGCGCAGTAGTGTCATGAAATGCTCTTTAGATTACGTGTGTGTTCTCCATCTACGGAGAACGGGCCAGGGAGGTTTCATTTCATCACGGTTGAAGGCCCCTGTTGAAGAAATTCTCTCCGTCGCACGCCGCTCACTTGATTTGAAACGACGAATACACCATAGCAGTGCGCGTGGTGAGGTGGCCGAGTGGTTTAAGGCACTGGTCTTGAAAACCAGCGTGCGTGAGAGCGTACCGTGGGTTCGAATCCCACCCTCACCGCCACTATTCTGAAAGCTCTGATCAGCCCTGCTCTTTCGATACACGACGCCGGCAAACAGAACGGTGATTTCGGAATTTGTCGATCAATTGAACGTGGTTGGCGTCCGACCCAATTTCGGTCGGTCCACAGCAGTAAGGGGTGCTCATGTTCTCTCGCGAAAAGGCTGAATACAGGGCCATCGAACTGCCGGACCGAATGGAGTACTCGGACCAGAAATCGATTGACAACAGCGCGGCCTTTTACGCCAGAATGAAGTGCCGTCACTCCGTACGTGAGTTTTCTTCTCGCGCGGTACCTCTCGAAGTCATCGCGAAATGCGTCAAGACAGCAGGTACTGCGCCGAGCGGTGCAAATCATCAACCCTGGCACTTCGTGGCAGTCTCAAATCCGCAACTAAAGCACCGCATTCGTGAAGCAGCCGAGGAAGAAGAACAGGCGTTTTATGACGGCGGCGGCGGCGACGAATGGTTGAAGGCCCTGGAACCCATTGGAACAGGCGTTGACAAACCTCATCTGGACGACGCTCCCTGGCTGATAGTCGTATTCGCCCAACGTTGGGGTTACTTTGACGATGGCACTCGCTTCAAAAACTACTACGTTCCTGAGAGTGTCGGTATTGCCACCGGAATCTTGATAACGGCTCTGCACCACGCTGGATTGACAGCACTTACTCATACGCCAAACCCAATGAAGTTTTTGAACGAACTGCTCAAGCGTCCAAGTGCCGAGAAACCGACAATGATTATTGCGGTTGGTCATCCATCAGACAGCGCTACCGTCCCGGAAGTTGCAAAGATTAAGAAGCCCCTCACGGAGATACTGTCCGTCGTAGAATAACCAACTTCGTCTGCGCGATACCCGCGAACAATGCGTTCGTCTTGTCTGGTGAACGAAGAGTTAGCGCAGGGAGCAGCCGCCATAGTCGATGGATGGGATGACGTCGAAGATGCCCGCGTCAGAGGCCAGCGTTGCGCGACAGCATGTTTACACGACCCCCGCCGCTGAGAACTCCAATACCGCCTGTCAGGGCCCCTTTGTCCACAAACGCGTGTGAGGATCACTTCGGTCAACCAATATTGGGCATCCAAGATGTCGGCCAGCCCCATGCCTGGCTGCGGAGCGATGCAATTCCTTGTGCGCCCGTCTACTGGAAAAAGGCAGCTTGGGGTCTTTGCGAACGGCGTCAGGCCGCCATGCTGACGGAACAGGCGTCGATGTTTCTGGCAATGTGGCCGCAGGATTGCATTTATGGTACCCTGATCTGAAGGGAGTTTGTGGGATGTGGGGGCATGCACAAATCAGGAATAGTTGCAGCGGTTCTGATCCTGGTATCAGTTACTGCAGCAAAAGCAGCAGGCGTCAGCGTGACTGAGCGTGTCCGGACCTATCGGGTCTATGGGAACACCATCCAAGCCGTTGTCAGATCGATGAAGCAAAACGGGCCGAGGTCGGAACTTCACGGCAGACGCGCTCTTGGCATGGCAGACTATCGGTATCGAACTCAAGTGCTGACAAAACGAATTGATGGCCGATGCAGCGTGACTGGCGCGTCGGTTGCACTGCGCATCTTCTATACACTCCCATCGCTCTCCAAAAGAGCCCGGCTTAGTGCGCGGGACCAGAACAGGTGGCGTAGTATCAGCTCGATGATTGCGCGACATGAGCGCCGGCACGGCCGCTATTACCGGCAATTTGCCCGCGAACTGCAGCGCGCGTTGTCGAAAATGAGACCTCGGGAGGATTGCCATCAAATCCGGGTCGTTGAACGGCAGTTGAAAGCACGGTTTGAAGAGTCGAACGCTCAGCGAAACCGCAGATATGACAGGGCACAGTACAAACCGTTCAACCGTCGATTGAAACGGCTGGCGCCCAAAAACAGGCGCAGATAAGACGCGTGATCGGAGGCTTCAAAACAGCTGCAGAGCCGGATTGCAATGGCAACGACCAGCAGACGAAGCTACGATGGAACTTTGAACCGTTTACCGGCGACAACCTTCGGCTTGTGAGCGGCCATTGGGGTCATTAACTGCATCTGTGGTCAGTCGACGCGCCGAGAAAAAATGGTTCTGCAGATCACATTGGGAACTTATCCCCGCTCCCTCTGTTTCCATCACAATGCTTCCCTTACGAGACCACGCGGAAACTGAAAGGGCAGCCGCATGTGCAAAACAAAGAGCGGCGCGAGGAAGCAAAGTTGGGCTCACCGCGCGTTCCATCATACTAAGTCCTTCTACCTGAGACACTGGCAGTGGCTGTGGACCACGGGGCTTGGTGTGGCGAGCTTGTGGATGAGGTATCTGGGTTTGATCTCGAAGAATTAGCCCCGATGACCACCTGGCGATCTTCCCTGAGCTCGCAAAAGCGTCGCGAAGTGTTAACACACCAGTGCTATCCTTGAAGGCATTGCTGGCAATTCGGTTCGGCGGGGGACCGGACCGATGGATTGCTGGCTGGCGGCTGGTGGTTGTCCTCCCCTCCACTAGTCGTCGATTTCCCAAGAGTTTCGCACCGGGTGACACTCCAGTTCGCAGGAGGTTAACAGCGCCAGGGAAATGCAACCGTTTCGTTTGTCTTAGGCTTTACATCCATCAGGCATAAGTGATCCTGGATGGCGCGGACTGGGATTTATGCTCCTTAGTGCCCCTTAGGAGCTTTAGGCACCAC
>CALIOE010000122.1 GCA_938044775.1 uncultured Rhizobiaceae group bacterium | reverse complement strand
CATCGCCAACAGCCCACCGGCAACAATCTCGACCATTGCCATCACCAGCGCCGCCACTTCAAGCGGCACCCCAAAGAGTGGGACCTTCCCGTGTTCGAGTATTGCCATGAGCAAAGTGGGCTCGATCAGTTTCACAGCGATGCCCAGATAGACGAATGTCGCGCCGGTCAAAAACATGACGATGCGCCACGTCATCTGTCGACCCCATGCGGTGGTCTCCAGCGTGACAGATAGAGATGGCAGTCGATCCATTCCGAAAGATCCGGAGCCATAGGCGATCAAAATGAGAGCGGGCGCCACGAAGTGCGGCGCGTAGGAAAGAAAGCCCGTGCCGAATGCGGCGACTCCCACAATTGCCATCACGACCACGACAACGGCGGCCGCTCTCGTCACAAGGCCGAGTGCCAGCAAAATCGCCGTCAGAAATTGTATTGGTGCAAGCCAGTCGAAACCGGGAACGAGGCTCAGTTGCATGTCAGGAACAAAGAGAACCGGTTGCGTCCACAAAGCGGTTCCGTTGCGCGGCAGGCACCCAAGCGCGCCGAGACCCAGCATGATCGCCAGGCCGATCCTGATGAAAAGGGGCCCAAATTCGCCCGCCAGATCCGCAATCGGCGCCAGCAGACGGTTTTCGAGCGGTAGAATTTTTCGCTCCGAAGCCATAGCCAGAACGACGGCGCTGGCGGCCAACAGAGCGGACAGACCCATTACGAGCGTGCTGGTGAAGAGAGCGGGTACCGGCGTTACAGAAAGCTTGGCAATCTCTTCCGGGGTCAGAAGCCAGGCTTCGTGACCCCACGCCGGGGTTGTGCTGACAGCAAGGACCACAGCTGAAAACAGCGCCAAGTGAGGTGGGCGCGACATTTGAATCCCTCCAAAGGCAAGGTGCGATTCGGGAGGCCCCATCCGATCAACAATGTTTAATAATTTCCGAAGGCGTGCCTGATCGCCTGTGATCATTTCTCGGGTTTGCAGTCGTGGAATGAGCCACTGTGCGTTTCGAGTTCAGGCAGAAGTTCCAACTTAACGACGAAATAATTAGCCCATTTCACTGCACTGCTCTGTGAGCTTCCTCACGATTTTTCAAAGTCGTAATGAATTAGGGGCTTACTCGTTGCGCCGGCGTTGGTTCCAGTTGCGCCCTTGCAACGGCGGACTGGCCCACGACGTCTCCTGTTGACCTGTTCGGGCCTGGATTGCCCGAGAGACGAAAGCATGAACCGGTGTTGTCCGGAAAACGCAGGGTCTTCACTAGAGGGCGGTTTTTGTGCGCCTCAGTTCACCCGGCTCGATCGAATTCCTCAACATATGTCAGAGGCCAAAACAGGTTCGATCTCCGTCAGACCAGTTCGGCGTCCGTCATGAATTCGACCAGGGCCGGTCCGTCAACCGCAAGAGCCTTGCTCAACGCCGCCTCAATATCCGAACTCTTCGTCACCTTCTGGCCATATGCGCCACAGAGTTTCGCAAAGGCCGCAAAAGATGGATTGTGCAAGCCGGTTTCCCAGACCTTCCACTCGCCTGCCCGTTGTTCCTTGGAGATCTTACCGAGTTCTCCATTGTGAAGTAGAATATGGGTGACATCCATGTTGTGTTTGACGGCCGTCGTCAGGTCCATCGGATATTGTCCGAAACCACCGTCTCCAGAGATAGAAATAACCTTGCGTCCCTTGAATTCTTTGAAGTCCTGAGTTGCGGCCCAGGCTCCGATTCCGGCGGGAAACCCGAACCCGATAGAACCCAGATAGCCCGACATGAGAACAGGCTGACCTTTGGTTTCGAAATAACGGCCGAAGGAATAGGTGTTGTTGCCGACATCGACAGCGATAATCGCGTCCTCTGGTGCAACGCGGCTCAACGCATCGAAGATCGCGAAGGAGTGAATTCCGGACGACGTTTCCTCCGCCATACGTGACGCTTTTTCCGCGCGCCACATTTCCCAGCGCTGAGCCAGTTCGGCAATTTGATCATCGCCGGAGTTGCCGCAATCCAGCGCATCGATGGCGGCACAAAATGCTCCGATCTCGCCCCAGATGGGCAGTGTTACTGGATGAAATTTGCCGAGTTGCATGCGCTCGAAATCAACCTGAATAATGGGTTTCCCGGGGTTGATACCGGTGTGATTTGAAAACGAAGTCCCAAGGGCGATGATCAGATCAGCCTCGTTCATAAACCAACTGGCAATCGGAGTTCCGGATCTCCCGAGAACGCCTCCCGCATTGGGATGATTATCGGCAATCAGGCCCTTGCCCTTGAAAGTTGTCATGACGGGTGCACCAAGTTTCTCCGCCAGCGAGACAATCTGTGCGCGGGAATCCCACGCACCATGCCCGATGATGAATATCGGACGCCTTGCCTTGCCAATAAGTTCCGCCGCCGCTGCCAGGTCTTCATCACTTGGTTTGACCACAGCGCCACTCATCCGCCCCGCAGGCTGGGAAGCGGCCTTGTCGCTCGGCATCGTTTGCACATCGTCAGGGAAGATCAGATGCGCCACCTTTTTCTCAGTGAGCGCAGTCTTGCATGCCAAAGACATAAGTTCGCCATGGTTCGACGTGGACAGAACAGGTTGCGAAAATTCAGACACGGCCTGAAATGCCGACTTCAAGTCTATGTCCTGAAAGGCGCCCGGACCAAAAACCTGAGTCTGCACCTGACCCGTCAAAGCCAGAATCGGTGCGCGATCGACTTTGGCATCCCATAGGCCGGTCAGCAGATTGGTCGCGCCCGGTCCGGCAATCGTCAGACAGGCCGCCGGCCTGCCAGTCAGTTTGCCATAGGCCGAAGCCGCAAACGCGGCAACTCCCTCATGTCTGATACCAATATACCCAATGTTGCCCGCTTCGGTTTGCAATCGCAGCGCGTCGGCCAGCCCGAGGTTGGAATGTCCGACCATCCCGAAAACCCGTTTCACACCCCAGTTCACCATGGTCTCGGCCATGACGTCAGTCACGGTCCGCTCGTGAGGTGCTTCGGCATCGAGACCTACGAACAGCTCTCCATCACGAACCTCAACCGGATAGAGATCCTGGCCGGTATCCTCGTGTCCTCCGGGAGGCGCCCCGGTGAGTGGATCAAAGTCCCAACCGTGCCAGGGACACCGAATCCAGCATTTTCCGTCGACGCCTTTTTCGATTGAGCCTTCCCCTAACGGCCCGCCCTGATGCGGACAATGGTTGTCCATTGCTGCCCATTTTCCATCGAAGTGAGACAGACAGATCGAGACTGTGCGGGCGGTAACCGTTTTAACCCGGCCTTCCGGGAGGTCTTCCACGCGGCCAACACTAATCCACTCGAGTTCCTTATTTTCCATCTTGTCTTCCAATCATCATGGGGCGTCGCAACTTCAGGTAGTCGATCAAATTCTTTGCGATTAGGGAACCGCTCAAAGCTGATGTGCAAATTACTCATCGTAACGAGTACGTGATGCAGGAATTCTGCCGGCTGCAAAACCCGGCAAAAAGATGCTTCAAGTCAGGCAGGAGATCTGACACCTGTGCCTGGTGGCTTCTATACGGCATTTCGGCACTTAGTGTGATTGATGTTCGGCCTCGCTGCGTGCGACAGAACAAGAAGAGCCACCCGCTCCTGGTCCTCAGAACTTGCCATTGTTGTTTTTCCATTCGCTGCGCGGTGCGATCTTCTCGGTCGTATCCCAATGTTCCACCAGCTTTCCATTCTCGACGCGAAACAGATCATAGAAAGCAGTGTGTGTCCCTCCAAATTCACCTTCGCTGGCACAGAGGACGAAGTTACCTTCGGCCAAAACGCGATGGAGATGCTGATAGTCAATCTGTTGCTGGCCATTGGTGCGGGCTTCAAGGGCTGATCTGAGCGCCGGCAGTCCGTCTGCAAGACGTGGATTGTGCTCTGCATAGGCACTCTCGTCGATGAAATCCACAAGCCGTTCAAACTGCCGTGCGATCAGGACGGTTTCAACGAATTCCCGAACCAGAGATCGATTGCTTTCCGTGAGCTCAATATCGGTGGACTTGGTGGGGCCATCAACCATGCTGCGTCCCGATTGGTTCGGCCCTTGCCTTTCCTGAATATTGTCCCAGTGCTCTACGGCCCGACCGTCTTCGAAACGAAAGACCTCAAAGCAAATCTTGCTGCTGGCGAAGTCGTATTCCATATGAGCAAAAACGAACTCCTGATCTTCGAAAGACCGGACCATGTTTACCCGCGGCTGGGTTTTCGACAGCCGTTTGAACAATTGCGCGAGGCCTTCACTACCTTCGTGGGTCTGGGGATTGTGCTGGACGTATCTCGCTTCATTGACGACAGCGATTGGTTCGGGCTCACCGGTTTCGATGCTGTTCAACAGATCCCGGATTTGATTTTTTCTCGAGACGGTCATCTGATCCAACTCCGTTGGGCAAGGGTCGGTTAAAGCGCTTCAGGGAGACAGTCAAAGCTACTGTCCACCCCGGATGCGGGCTGACATCCGGTTCTGCCGCCTTCGAAGTGTGACACGAAGTGAGCGCCGTTACGATCCTACGGGTTCATTGGAGCTGAAGCACTAATCAGTCTGATGAAGCTCGAAAGCATCTACAATGCGCTGAATCATCGGCGCATAGTGGGAAAACGGTCTTGTTTTGAAATTCGCCTGTTTGCCGGCTTCATCGTATTTCCGGACCCTGATGATCTGATCAAGGTTTGGATTTGCCTCAAATTTTGCCACTTCATCGGAATTCATCGGGCCGCCCTGAAGGTTCAGGGAATGAATGGAAGCTTCGGACAGGAGAGAATAATACTCCGGACGGGTCGCGCACAGATAACGCTTTGCAGCGACGTGATGGCGGACACAATCGGTGACGAGCGATGGGAAAAACCGCTGAAGCACCTGCGCCCCCGCCTCTTCGTGCAGTTTGTCCTTTGTATCGTCCATGGAGAACATGCCGAATTCACTGGTGAAGTGGCCAACATCATGCAGCAGTGCAGCTACAATGATGATTTCAGGTTCACCCGCCTCTTCGGCAAAATGCGCGCCTTGCAACATATGCTCTGCCATCGTCACGGGCTCGCCGAGATATTCTTCGCTCCCGCGGCGTTCAAATATGTCTTCCAGAAATGCGACTATGTTTCTGGGATTCAAGGACGTGACGTCTGAATTGCTCATTCGGCCGCTGCCAACGGGCTGGCTTCCAGCGAAGCGAGGGTAGAGTAAAGTCCATCTTTGTCGGCGTAGCAGCCTTGCAACCATCTGGTACCGCTACCTGAATAGGACTTCCGGGCGTGCAATACGCGGGTGTTGTCGACCAAAAAACATTCGCCGGGATCAAGGCGGAACGTCACTTCCATCGATTCGTCGTCGATGATTTCGCCGAGCCGCCGATAGGCCTGATAATAGGTCGCCATGCTCTCATACGGCACATCGGTAATGGCGGCTGCCGAGCGGTTGTTAAAGCGCACAGCCGTCAATTCTCCATCCGGCGACAGTTCGATCATTGGACGCCTGGAACGCAGGACAACACCCTTCTCGCCGCTGTATTCGAAACATGCGCAATACTTTGAAAGCACATCAAACCAGACCTGGTTTTCGTCGCGCAAGCGCTGGGCGGCCCTGAAGCCGTCAACCACCATATTCTCTCCACCTGCAGCCGTGCTTTTCAAACAATAGAGAACCTGAATTGTTGGAACCGGGTCGCGATACGGATTATCCGTGTGGGCCTGTAAGCCAAGACCGGTAAATGCAAGATTGCTCGGGTTAACTTCGGTGCGAACCTCAAAATGCCGTCCGTAATTGGTTTCGCGAACATAGCCAAACAGATCAACGACCTTCATCAGTGCCTGATCTTCGACCGGACCATTGACGAGTTTGCCAAAGCCGTATTGAGCCACGCCACAGAGCCAGTTTCTCAGCGCGACCCGATCATTTTGAACTTCGGGCAAAGAAGCTGTCGGCACTGCATCCTGCAATCCACAGTCCCAGGTTTCGATACCACCGCTGATCCATCCATCGGGTTTTCTTTCTTTGCCATCGTAGGAGTGACGAACAAGCCAGTCGATGCTGAAATTGACTGTTTTGTCCTCTGGCTGGAACTTCACCTCAAGCGTGTCTTCTGCAATCTTTGCGGATCCGATAGAAATTTCCTCAGGAAGGTCGCGCAATGCAATGAGTTTCTGGCCATTTTCCGCAGACCGGGTTTCGGCGTCCATGGCATTGTCACGCAGCCAGATGGCGTGGAACCGCAGCGTGCCTGATCCCCTTAAGCTGAGCGACAGAGAGGATCCATCCTCCGCTAACTCGACCTTGTGCATGTCCGATATCCTGGTGGGCTCCGGGCCGTTAATGTCGACCAATATTGGCGCAAATTCAATTCCATTCGACCGCAATTGCGGCATCAGATCCGAACATGTAATTGCCGTTTCGCAACAAGCGAATGAAACATAAACTGAACGGCGCGGCCTCCTGAAATCCGAAGAACTTCGCAAGGCACGTGTACCACAGCCGTTCAACAGGAAAACTGGTAGCTGAGAACGACAGCCAGGCTCATCATATAAGCAAACCTGCGCGACGAGAGTCGAGAAATCGATCCGACATTGCTAACTGTGTGATGTAAACCTCAAATTGTCGCATGGAATGACACATGTCCGAGCACAGCCCCGACAAAAATTCGATCGATCTTGAGCAATCATTGAAACGTGAAGAGCTGGCGGCTCAGCGAACCGCCTTATTTGGCCGGACAACCGCCCTCGTCCTTGTCGTTCCCCTTGTTACCATTTTGACGCCCTGGCCCGGACCGGTTTTCACCTATTGCCTGCTGGCGGTGTTTGCGGTGTCGGGTTGGGGGGCGTGGCAGGTCGCCAAGTCCAGCTGGGGCAGGCGTTGGCATCAATACGCTTTCATTTCGGCTGACTTTCTGCTGCTGACTTTTACCCTTCTCTATCCAAATCCTCTCGTGCCTCTCGACTATCCGCCGCAATTTGCACTGCGATTTGGCTCATTCATCTATTTCTTTGTGTTGCTGGCCGGACTTGCCTACGTCTATCAGCCACGGCTCGTCTTGTGGGGCGGCGTGTCAGCTGCGCTCAGCTGGTCTATTGGTGTCGGCTGGCTGCTCAGCCTTCCAGACACTGTGTGGCACCAGTCCAATGATATCAGCGTCGAAGCCGTGCTGGAAGTTTTGGCCCAGCCGACATTCATTGACCTTGGCATCAGAGCCCAGGAAATCGTTGTGCTGCTCATTGCAGCAGGTCTTCTTGCTTTAGCGGTGCGACGATCGAGAAGCGTTGCGTTGAGGCAGGCCAGGCTTGCCCGTGAGAGAGAAAACCTTGGTCGCTATTTTCCAAAGAAGACGGCCCAAATGCTGGCCGAGCGGTCGGATCCTTTTTCCACACCAAGCGAACACAACGCTGCTGTATTGTTTGCTGATCTCGTTGCTTTCACGGCCTGGTCGGAAAAGCATACCCCCAGACAAACAATCGAATTGCTGCGTCAGGTGCACGGTATGCTGGCGGAGGTGGTGTTCCAACACCAAGGGACATTGGACAAATTCATCGGCGATGGCCTGATGGCAACCTTTGGTACGCCGGAGCCCACGAACAAAGACGCGTCAAACGGACTCGCAGCGATGGTTGAAATGGTAACGGCGTTTGAACACTGGAAACGCCACCAGGAAATCGCAAACCCCGATGAACTGGCACTCGCCGTCGGCGTGCATTACGGCCCGGTCGTCATTGGCAACATTGGCAGCAAAGACAGGCTCGAATTTGCTGTTCTGGGAGATACTGTGAATGTCGCAAGTCGTCTCGAAGGCGCGACCCGGGAGGTCGGATGTCACTGTCTGGCCAGTGGCGCCATAGTTGCCGCCGCGAAGGCCGAAAGTGATACCGATTCGCTCGAATACAGAGCCAGACTAAGCAGGCATAAGTCGATACAATTGCGGGGCCACGGCGGGAAAACGGAAGTTTATAAACTGTAGGTCCTGCAGGTCTTTGGATGCTTTTGCTCGACATAGTCCACCAGAAGCGAGGACAGAAACAATCGATCAAGCCTGGGATCAAGGATCGCCAAAGTAGCGCATCTGCGCCAAAAATTGCCTCGCCTGAACCAGGTCAGTTTGCAGAGCTCGCTGCCTCCTGGCAGCAAAAAGGGCCTCTTAAAAGGGCAGCTCTCTGAACGCGCGGTGACGTTCGAGTAATTGATCGCGCCATTCACACTTGCCTTCGATAACACTAATTGTTTTCGGTTTTTCTTCCAGGATGGAACTGATATCAGCAGGATTGCATGCACATTTTGCCAACCGCGCAGCGCCAAGACATGCAGATACTTCTCCTCCCTCCGGCATAGTGATGGGCGTATCTAGCAAGGTGGCTATCAGTTGCACCCAGAAATCACTCTTTGAACCGCCTCCCACAGCAAAAAAATCGCTCATTGGCACGCCAGCTCCCGTTTGGGCCAGGTAGCAATCGTAAAATTGAAAGGCAACGCCCTCCATAATTGCATAAGCGATGTCTGATTTCTCGGTCCCGGCATTCAGCCCTCTAAAAGAGGCACCGCTGTCTGGTCTGTTATCTGGTGTGCGCACGCCGGTGAGGCTGGGGCGGATGATTGGCATGCGTTCGATCCCGCCAGTTTCAAAACGATGCTGTGCCGACACCGAAAGATCTGGAACAGAGGTCCCGGTAAGGTCGGCCAACCAGTCGAGGGACTGGGTTGCGCTCATCACCACGCCCATGGACAGGTAGGTGTCCGGTGCCGCATGGACGCCGGTCAATACTGCTTTTTGAGGTATGGGATGAAAATCAGAATCAACAGCGCAAATCACGCCTGAAGTCCCAATGGAGATGACGGTTTCACCCGGTTTTGCCGCACCCACACCCAGTGTACCCGCGAAGTTGTCGCCGGCACCCGCGGCAACTCTTACCGGTTGTTCGATTTTCCATCGCAGGCGCAATTCGTTGCGCATGTCTCCAACATAGTCGGTCGACGCGACCACCTGGGGCAGTCGCTGCAAATCCCATTCTGCAGCAGCTGCAAGTTCTTCGCTCCAGCGCCGCTCGCCGCACTCATACAGCATAGTTCCAGATGCATCGCTGGCTTCCGTAATGCGCTCGCCGGTAAGGCAAAGCCGGAGGTAGTCCTTCGGCAATATCAAAATGACGGCGGCTTGAAACGCATCCGGAACGTGCTCGTTCATCCAGAGCAATTTCGGCGCGGTCAGGCCCGGGTCCGGTGCCCCGTTAGTTCTCACCCCGATGTCGGGAACCCGATCCTCAAGGACCTTGCATTGCGAGATCGAACGCTGATCATTCCACAGAATACTAGGATAGGTGGGTTGGTCGTCAGCGTCCAACAACACCGAACCGAGCATGTGACCGGAGATTGACAGTGCCGTCATTCGTTTCATCAGTGCCGGATGTTTCTCAGCAAGAGAATCGAAAATTGCTTTGGTTTCCTGCCACCAAAGCCGAGGGTCTTGTTGACTCCACCCGGGTCGTGGCCGATCGACCTTCACAGAACGCGAAGCGGATGCAAGTACCCGTCCCTCATCGTCTATGAGCGCAACTTTCAGCCCTGAGGTTCCAAGGTCAATTCCTGCGTAAATACTCATTCTCGACAGCTCACACTAACGCGGCAGCGGTTTTTTCATCTGTCACCAACGTGTTCACAAAGCCAGTTTCCAGGATCGCTTTGATTATTGGAAGCTTGTTGAGCCCGCCGGCTGCGAGAATAACATTAGGAATGTCTTTAAGATCGGACAATGAAATACCGACCAGCCGGTTGTTGATGGGATGATCAATCAGTTGTCCGCTTTCGTTGAGTATGTGACCGAGAACGTCGCCTACTCCTCCACACTCGATCAACTCCTTCGCGGTAAAGTCGGTCGGTAGTCCGTCTTTCATCAACAGCGAGTTGGCCATATCGCCTGCGGCGATTGCGATCGCATCGGCAGACTTGATCTTTTGAATAACGCTCTGGAATACGTCCTGAGCGACCAGAATATCTCGACTCTCAGCCGAACCCGCATAAATCGGCGCCGTAAAGTAGCTGTGCTGTGCATTGCACAAATCAGCCAAACGGGTGGTGATTTCGTAGCTGTTCAGATCCGATCCTTTGGACAAGCCCCCCATCACAGATACGATTTCGAGACTGGGCCTGTTCAACGGTTCCATAAACCGTGTCGCCATGTTGAGGGTGTTGCCCCAGGACATACCGAATAGTTCGATCTCTGGTTCGGCAAGTATTTTGGACAAGTACTGAGCCAACCCGGTTCCGATGACTGTTTGCAGGACGCTGCTGCTGACCGGTGTTGGCACGACATTTGCGCGATCAATCGAAAATCGTTCGCAAAGCTCCCATTCTTCACGGGCACAGGGTGCAAATTGCGAATTGATGGAGATCCGCACGATGCCTCGTTGCCTCGCGTCTGACAGGGCCTTGTTCACGCGTAGCCTCGTAACACCGAACCTCTCAGCTGCTGCCGCCTGTGTCAGGCCTTCAATTTCGCATGCCCATGCCAGACGCACCAACAGCTGCTCATCCTCATCAATCTGAAGTGTCTTCGGCGAGCGCGCCATTTCTATCTCACTTCGAGAATTCTGTCAGCCAGCTCGGAAAATCCCGCAGCGCTGGCACCTGTGGTCACCCAGGCGGGCGGATGTTCGAGCTTGAACTGTTTGATGTTTGCTACCCCGACGCTGTGGGCAAAATGTTTGAACATTGGCTCGTCGTTGGGGCTGTCGCCCGCAAAGACGCAGGTTCCGTTGTCGGCGTCAACATCAACATCAAACATGTCCGCAAGAAAGCGGCGCGTCATCGATAATTTGTCGTAGTCTCCGAACCAACCGTTCACATGAATTGAAGAAATCTTTGCGGCGGCGCCGGCTCCTTCAAAAAGCTGGACAATCTTGTTGACATGGTTCGTCGGTAATGGCTCGACATCTTCGCAGAAGTCAATCGCGAGGTCTGCAACCCGGCAAAATTGGTCGGAGGCAATGCCCGCGCCAGGCACCGCTTCAAGAATTTTCTTTTGAAGAATATCAAGACGTTTGCGGTCAACGGCGCGTTGGCTTTCAGAGCGAGCAAACGCTGACCGCATTTTTCGGGTCTCGCGGTCATAGGAAAACCAGAATGCACCGTTCTCTCCAACGATCCCGGCAACAGGCCACATTCGGGCAAAATAGTCACACCAGCCCGCCGGCCGGCCAGTAACCGGAATGACATAAACCCCGGCATTCGAGAGGCGCTCCATGGCATTGAGCGTTGATGAAGGCATTCTTCCGCGATCAGTCATCGTATCGTCGATGTCACTCAAAAGGAATTGCACTGACCGGAGCGTGGCAGTATCCAGATCGTCCAGCGGCTTCATTTCACAGCGCCCATTGTCAGCCCTCGGACCAATTGCTTCGATGCAATGAGTGCAAAAATGAGGACTGGAATGACGATTAGCGTGGATGTTGCCATGATCTTGCCGAAAGGCAAGTTGTAGCCTTCCATGAAGCTGACCGCCATTGCTGGAGCGGTTTTGGCGTTGGTACGCGTGAGGATCAGCGCAAACATCAGTTCATTCCACGAAAATATGAATGAGAAAATGGATGATACCGCCACTCCAGGCATGGCCAGTGGCAGGCAAATCTGGGCAAAGATTCTGAATTGGGAGGCGCCTTCAAGAGTAGCCGCTTCATCCAGATCCTTAGGAATAGCTCTGAACTGGTCGGTGCATATCCAGATGACGATTGGCAGGTTGAAGGTCAGATATATGAGGATCAGTGTAATGTGCTGATCCAGCATTCCGAAATTTCGCACGATCAGGAAAAAGGGCAGCGCCAAGACGATTGGCGACACCATACGATTGGTGATGAACCAAAACCAAAGGTCTTTTTTTCCACGAAACTCGAACCGCGCCAGTGCGTAGGCAGCCGGCAACCCCAGCACGACTGCCAGAACTGTCGTGCAGACCGCGACGATTATTGAATTGCCGAGAGTTCGCAGGACTCCATCGTCGAACAGCGCTTCTCGATAATTGTCGAGTGTTGCTTCAAATATCCAGACTGGTGGACTTTCAAGAGCAACGACCTGCGTTTTCAATGAAGTCGTAACCATCCAGTAGAACGGGAAAACACAAAACGCCAGAATGATGAGGAGCAATATGCATTGTCCGGTCAGAGAGCGCTTTGATCCGGTCGCAATGGACATGTCAGACCTCTCTGTAGAAAAACTTGATGTAAAGCTGAGACAGCACGATGGTGATTGCCAGCAGAATGATGGCCTGTGCTGACGCAAGCCCCTGGTCAAAAGCCCGGAATCCCACACGCTGTATCATCAGCGAAATCAATTCTGTTGAAGACCCCGGACCGCCTCGCGTCAGCGTGAAAACCATATCGAAGAGCTTAAGGGTGTCGGCCGTTCTCAAGATCAAAATTGCCACCAGGCCGGGCACGAGAAACGGCAGTTGCACATAGCGCAGGACCGTCAGCCAGCTTTTCGTCTCAAGCTTGGCTGCTTCTTCAATTTCGCCGGGAACTGTCGTCAGGCCTGCCAGAAGGATCAGCGCAACAAATGGAGTCCATTGCCACACGTCCCAAAATATGACCATTGCGAATGCATTGAAGGAATTGCCGATCCAATTCACTGGATCAACTCCCAGAAACCCGATGAGCTGATTCACAACTCCAAATTTCTGATTGAACATCACCTGCCCCAGCAAGCCGACAACGGCATAGGTGGTTGCCATCGGTAAGACGAGCCCAAGGCGAGCAAGTGTTTTTAGTAAGGTCAGGCCGGGTTGATGCAGAACGAGTGCAATTACCAGCCCCAGCGCCACCTGCACGGGAAGTGCCATACCGAGTACGGTGAAGGTACGACCAATTGCCTGCCAGAAGACCCCGTCGGTCAGAACAAACGCATAGTTCTGCAAACCGATGAATTCAACGTGCTTTAGCTTCGTCAGATTGAAGAAGTGGAAGCTGGTATAGGCGGCATAGATGAGCGGTGCGATTCCGATCACAGCAAGGCTGATAACCGCCGGTCCCACAAACATAAAAATAGTCGAACGTTGGCTATTTCCGCGCATACCGGGATTGCTTTCACAATGGAGCTGTCAAACAAAAAGTGAGGGGACGCCTCAAGGCGCCCCCAATAGTTTGGGAGCTATAGCTTACTGGGCCAACGGCTTTTTGCCATCGTAGTAACCCGCCTTTTCAAGTACGGCTTCCATGCGGGTGCCCAGCTCCTTTGCGCCCTCCTCGGTCGATACTTCGCCGAGCATTATTTTGGTTCCCCATTCCTGAACGATTTCGGTTATTTCCGGCCACTCGGCAAACCGCGGACGGAATTCAGGAACTCCGTCCTGCCAGCTCTCGACGAGGGCAGGTACAAAATCAAACTTTTCGGCAATACCGGGCAGCTCGTATACTGATTTGCGGGCTGGCACTCCACCGCGCTCGAGATACTCCTTTGCATTTGCCTTTGAAGTCGCCCACTGAATGAACAGATAAGCCGCAGCCTGTTCCTTTTCATCAGCCTGACTCGCTACAGCAAGCGAGAAGCCGCCCAGAGCCGGTTTGCGGCCAGCTGGCCCGGACGGTTCGGGAGCAATTCCAACACAGTCGGCAACTTTCGAAGTCTTGGAATCTTTCACACTCGAGTAGAACGCTGACCACTCTGTGATCATAGCTATGTCGCCTTGTGCAAAGCCGTTGACGGTTTCGGCGTGATCATAGGCGACGATCCCTTCAGGCATAATCGGAAGAAGTTCCTGACGAAATTTCAAGCCGGCCTGACTTTCCGGCGAAAGCAGATTGGACTTAAAGTCCTTGTCAAGAAAAGATCCGCCAAACGGCCATAGCACGCGCGCGAAACTGTCCGCCGACTGCGTCTCATTTCTTTTTGACTGCAGAGCATATGCGAACTTGCCGTTGCCTGTCAGTTTTGGTCCGTAGACATCCTTGAGTTCCTGCCAGGTTTTTGGTGGTCCATCGAAACCCGCTTCCTTCAGCATGCACTTATTGTAGAACAGGAGCCCTGAATAATTGTCCAATGGCAGGCCGTAAAGCTTCCCATTCCAACCGCCAAACGCGTTCAGAACCAGCGGGAAGAAATCGTCCATATCCAGCTCTGGATCGGCAAGTTCAGCGTTCGATGTGAATTTATCAATGGGGACCACCCAGTCGTTTTCAGCAAAGTTCCCAATCCACACCAGGTCGATAAGTGCTGCATCAAGGTCGCCTCCGGCTACAAAGTCGCGGACCTGTTCGCCGAGCGCATTTTCGTAGGGGTGCTTGATAATATTTATCTTGATGCCCGTTTGCTTTTCAAACTCTGGAAGCATGGCTTCAATGGCCTCGTATCCGGGGCGCAACAGGAAAACCACATCCACGGTGGTTCCGGCATAAGGTTTTGCGGCTTCTTCAAGCGACCAGGCATGGCCACCTGACATAGAGCCAAATGTGAGCGCCGTAGCCAGCGCGAGCGAGCGTGCAAGTGACTTCAATTTCATTTTTGAATCCTCCCATTCAGAGTAATACGCAGACAAATTCTTTTGTATTGCCAACGATACAAATGTATGTTTCTAGTGCATTGTCAACTGAAAACTTCTGCTGTCCTGATTGTTCAGGAACAAATGCCGAGGCTGTTCAGCAATTTGGGAGGCAATTTTGGCGACAGTCGCGCTTGACAGGATCAACAAGTCTTACGGAACGATTCAGGCTCTGTTTGATGTCTCGTTACAGATCGAGGATGGCTCCTTCGTCGTTTTCGTTGGGCCTTCGGGCTGCGGAAAGTCCACCTTGTTGCGCTCAATTGCTGGCCTTGAGGACATCAGCAGTGGGAGCATTTTTATTGGTGGCGAGGACGTTTCCAACGCTCACCCCGCAGACCGAGATGTCGCAATGGTTTTTCAATCCTATGCGCTGTATCCCCATATGAGCGTTCGCTCCAACATGGAATTCGGCATGAAGGTCGGCGGCATCGATGTCGCGGAGCGGCGCGTTCGGGTGGCAGATGCTGCGCGAATTTTACAACTGGAAGACTATCTTGACCGAAAACCTGCACAGCTGTCCGGTGGTCAAAGACAGCGTGTAGCGATAGGGCGTGCGATCGTAAAAAACCCCAAAGTGTTCTTGTTTGACGAACCGCTGTCTAATCTCGACGCCAAACTACGCATTCAAATGCGCGTCGAACTCGAAGCCCTGCACAAACAGCTTGAAGCGACCATGGTCTATGTCACTCACGATCAGGTAGAGGCCATGACCATGGCCGATAAAATTGTAGTTCTGAACGAGGGTCGTATCGAGCAGGTTGGTACGCCGATGCAATTGTATCACAGCCCGGCAAGCGAATTCGTTGCTGGATTTATTGGCTCCCCGTCCATGAACTTCATTAAGGCCTCTGACGTCGATGAAATCGTTTCACACGATATTTCTGCCGACACGGCGACGATCGGCGTGCGACCAGAACACTTGGAAATCACCGCCATAAACAAAGGAATATTCAACGCCAAGGTTGCGGTTAAGGAGCAGCTCGGCGGCGAAAGCTACCTGTATCTGAAGGCAGCCACGGGAACCGACATCGTTGTAAAAACTGATGGCGATAATCAAACAATGTCAGGTGAAGAAATCGGCATCAATTTCAGCCGTGATCGCGTCCATCAATTTGACGCCGCCGGCGCAACAATACAAACTGATTAGAGTGCGGCTGGCGTTCATGAGCAATTGGAAACAAGAGGTCCAACGTATCGTCCAGCCTGCGGTTGCGAGATCCCAGATCACTGACCATGTGGTCATTGACAGAAATATCCTTACTCAGACCGGGGAACTTGTTTCCCGTTCATTCGCGGAACGATCCGTGATGATTTTTGCCGACACGGCCGGATACGCCGCGTGTGGACTGGCAGTCGCTGACAGTCTCAACAAAGCAGGCTTCGCGGTCTCTAGTCACATCATACCCAATTCACCGTTGCCGCAACCACATGTCGAGCTGGCTGACACCTTTGTTGAAATACTCAAACGCGGCGATTTTATTCCCATTTCGGTGGGCTCAGGTGTCATGAATGATCTGGTGAAATATGCTGCCTTTGAAGCGGACCGCAGATATGTGGCAGTCGCCACGGCTTCTTCCATGGACGGTTATGCTTCGGCCGGGGCACCTCTTTCAAAGCAAGGCTTCAAGATCACAATCCCAACGCGTGCACCCAAAATAATTATTGCAGACTTGGACATCATATCGGCTGCGCCGCCTGAAATGACAGGGTGGGGATATGGCGACCTTGCAGGAAAATTTCCTGCAGCCGGAGACTGGATATTGGCGGACTTTGTCGGTGTCGAACCAATCGACGAGGTGGCTTGGCCGCTCGTGCAGGACAATCTCAAGTCCTGGCTGGTCAATCCCAACGGGCTCGCAAATGGAGATTTCAACTCAATTTCCAGTCTCTTCACCGGTCTTACCGTGGTTGGTTTTGCGATGGAGTTTCATGGAACCTCCCGACCGGCGTCAGGTGCTGAACACCAGATAGCACATATGTGGGAAATGGAAGGACTGAGCTACCATGGAAGAAAAGTCTCACATGGCGCCTGTGTTTCGGTGGGAACGGTCACATCACTCGCGTTGTTCGACTGGCTGATTGAGCAGGACTTGTCCGGTCTGGATGCGGTCGCCGTGTCGAACAAAGCACCGACAATCGACGCAGAGTTTCAGACCATCGACACCCTGATTCGCAACACCGACATTTCGGAACGCGCCAAACTGGAAACCCGGGCAAAGCACATTGATCCGGCCGAGCATCGGCGACGACTTCAGACAATCATCGTCGGGTGGTCGTCGATTCGTGACAAACTCGAGAAACATCTCATTCGTTCACATGAGATGGCAGAATTGTTGCTTGAGGCCGGTGCCCCCGTTGCCGCTGAGAATATTGGTGTCACCGAGACCCATCACAGGAACACCGTGTTCGCCAGCCGCTTCATTCGACGTCGATACACTGTTCTGGATTTCTTGCATGAAGTCGGCTTGCTGGAAGCTGCGCTGGGGTCGATATTTCCCGAGCAAAGTAATGCAGTTGCCTGAGGAACCACGATGGACTTCAAACGAGATTTGCGAGTTGCTTTGGATGAAATCGATCACGTGTTCCAAACAGACATGGAACGGGAGTTCGCCCAAATCGAACAAGCTGTATCACAAGCCCGACGCATAGCCTTGCATGGTGTTGGTCGTGAAGGCTTGATGATGAAAGCGCTGGCGATGCGCTTGTTCCATCTCGGACTCGAAGCATCCGTCGTCGGCGACATGACCACGCCTCATATCGGTCAAGGCGACTTGCTAATGGTCAGCGCGGGTCCCGGTTCCTTTGCCACAATAGCTGCTCTGGTCAACACCGCTCATGCTGCCGGAGCAACCACCCTATGTTTCTCTGCCGTTCCGGACGGACAGGTGCCTGAGGCCTGTGACATTCCTATCATTATTCCCGCGCAAACAATGGCAAATGATCAGAGTGCGGTGAAGTCAATTCTCCCCATGGGGTCGCTCTACGAAGCCGCAATTTTCTTGTTTTTTGAATTTCTGATTTTGCGACTTCAGAGAAAACTGAAAACATCAGCAGAGACGATGCGCAGCAACCATACAAATCTGGAGTAGCGGGATGGCTGACTGGACTGAGCGATTTTCGCTAGCGGGCCGCATGGCGTTGATTACCGGCGCATCTGACGGGATCGGAGCCGAAATCGCTCGCGTTTATGCCGATGCCGGCGCTTCACTGATCATAAGTGGTCGCGATGCAAGCAAATTGTCTGTGGTCGAAGAACAAATCAGGGATTCAGGAGCTGAGTGCCGATCTCTTGTCTCCCCTCTGGAGACTGCGGAAGGTGCCTCAATGCTTGCCGAGGAGGCTCTGCGTTTCGCGGGTACTATTGATATTCTGGTCAACAGCGCAGGTGTCGCGCTCATAAATCCGGCAACCGAGTTGAGCATTGAAGATTGGGACCTTACAATGGCGGTCAATTTGCGGGCTCCCTTCATACTCGCAAAAATGCTGGCTCCGGGAATGATTCAACAGCGCTGGGGCAAGATCATAAACATCTCCTCTCAAACGGGCGTCATAGCACTGGCGGATCATGCAGCCTATGCATCGTCCAAGGGTGGTCTGAATGCGCTCACAAAATCTTTGATGGCAGAATGGGCACGGCACAATATTCAGGTCAACGCCATATGTCCCACTGTCGTTCTGACGCCGATGGGCGAGGAAATATGGAGTCCCGAAGAGAAGAGGAGGCCGTTCATCGAGAATACGCCTCTGGGTCGTTTCGGCCAGCCGGTCGAGATTGCAGACCTTGCGCTTTATCTCGCCTCTCCTGCGGCCGAACTTGTCAACGGATCCACGATCATGATCGACGGCGGTTATTCGAGCGTTTGACGAATTTGGCTGAGGTGTAAATCATCCCAACCACCGACATTCACATCAGCTGAAGTGACTTTCTAAACCAACCGGTATTGCCGCGCTTTGTTGCGCAGAAACGGCAGGCCGTTCTCCATCACTTCTGTGTGGTCCTTTGCAACCGGGCGCCATACGGACAGCCCGTAGCCAATTTCCGGAGGCATGTTGATAAAGCTTTCCATGGCCAATCCGCCTTTGAACCCGGTCGCGGCAAGAGTCGAGAATATCTCGTCCCAATCACAGGTGCCAGCGCCAGGGGTTCCGCGATCGCTTTCCGACAGATGGACATATTTGAGATGTTCGCCGGCGTCCAGAATACCGTTTCCTGCACCCTTTTCCTCGATATTCATGTGATAGGTGTCAAGGTGAATGAAGATGTTGTCCGAGCCTACTCGCTCGATCATTTCGACTGCTTGCCAACCTGTGTTGATGAGGTGGTTCTCATATCGATTTACAGGCTCGATTCCAAATAGGAGACCGATACTCTTTGTGTAACCTGCTGCTGCGTCGAGGACCCGCGCCACGTTGTCGAGTTCGTCCTCCGTTGGCGGAAAGCCGGACCGCTCCCCGATCCCTCCGAATGTCACACCAGATAGCGCCTCACCGCCAAGCTCCTTTGTCTTGTCGAGCGAAATCTTCAAATATTCGATGGCTGCGTCCGGTCGCTGCGAAGCCCACGCATTCTCGGGCAGACCCAGAGAACAAATTGCACGCAGATCATTCGCCTGCAGCAATGCCCGCGTATGATCTGCATCGATGGCCGGTGGATTAAGCATCGGAATTTCAATGAAATCCATTTTGTATTGAACTGCGCCATCAACAGCGCGCTCGGCACCTTCCTGGTCCCAATTCATGGTCCACATGCTCGTGTGTACGCCAAAACCCTCCATGATCAGTCCTCTAAACCTGTCGGCGAGCGCACGGTGGCCTCACGTAATTCACTACGACACATGCCCAAAAACTCGAAATGCAGGTATAGCACCCTCAATCATTCCGGCAAAAATTGCTCTTCTTGCGGACATCAGCGCTCAATTTTTGACTCAGTCGGCACTCACGGATTCTCTGGTTGAGACGGATTTTTGTTTCGCTTCGCCAATTTCAACAATTGCCAGTCATTGCGCCGTTGTCCTCCGAAACCGGCACACGAACTGACGAACCTGAGACGATGTAAATGGATCAAAAATGCAGGCCCACACCGATATGCGGTTTGTAATTCCTTCAATCCTGGCGCTTGCAAGTGCAACTCCTCGGCCAATCACCATGCACACGAGGCAACAATCGCCGACGATTATCCGGTAGCGCGCCGGGATGCTTCGTTGAGGCTGGATGTCAACCTGGAATCCGCGGCATTATCCGCTCTCGGTCGATGCAGTTTATTGTTGAAGTGACTATCGATTGCGAGTTGCATTTCGTTGAGATGGAGAAGGCATGCCAGCTTTGCAGACATCGCCTTCTGCTCGGCTCCAATAGCCATGAATTCTCCTATGAGCCGAATTTGATGACAAAACGAGCGGTGCGCTATCATGAATGACACGTTCGATTCGTGTTCAATACGCAGGCCCATCAACGATTGCAGGCTCACGCGATAATTGTGTTTCCAATTGCTTTGATCAATCGTTTGCACGAGGCTGCGCGCTGCAACGATCTCTTCACTGCGCATTGCCATCCGATTCCCCCATTATCTCATTCCGCGAATCACCGGAATGCGCTCAGCATATCCGACTGATTAACAAACAATAATACGTTTTTCTGGTGCTGAACTTGCGAAAGATGTTGTGACAGTCCTCATATTGAAAAATCCGGTTGACCGCATGTTCAAAGAACTGAGGCCAGCAACCGCCTTGAGCCCTGCGCAATGGCGCCGGGTGGCGCAGAAATTCACACGACTGACCGAGAGTGGGGCGGCATCCATTGACGCTTCGCTGCGTAACAACGCACAGATCGCATCTGCAAGGCTGAACGGTCACTCCCAGAGACTGCAACGCGTGCCGGCATTGCTGCCAGCATTGCAGATACCGGACAATTTGCCCGAACCCTGAGGGTGATAAGGTTGCCCCCGGAACAAGTTGTCCAGCATCTTTGGACATCTTCTATCAATTTTTCCGCAATGGAAACGGACTAAAGTCCCGGAAAAGTCTGACTGTTTTCAAACACATATATCTGCTCTGCCGCCAATGGCTGTGTAATTCCCAACCCCATTGCAAGGAACCTGAACCGTTCAAAGGGGCACGATAACGGGTACTGGATTGGCTATTTTTTTCCAATGAGATCCATTGATATCTTCCTGTTGAACAACCTCTCAGCGTTTCGATAGGCAATTTTTTCGGCCACTGAGCGTGGCAATCTGGACAGCCATCGTCGATTGGACTCGATAATTCCGGAGTAATTGTCCCACTGCGAGTTTACCCATGTGTCGCTACCAATCATCAGGCGATCCTGAAACTTGAAGATGATTTCTTTCCACTCTGGGTCGAGTCCATCGCCTGCACCGAGAATGGAAGATTCCCTCAGTGAGGTGTCTGCATAGAGTTCTGGAAACTCTTGCATCAACGCATAGACTTCCGCTGCCGGCTCACCCAACCCGGCATGGGCCCAAATGATCTTCACATCTTTATCCAGACTGTAAAGCCAGCGCACTGGCTCCGGTCCTGAGTGAACATGAAGCGGAATGTTTCGGTCCTTTGCCAGCCCTATGACCTTGCGGAAGAGCGGCTCGTCGGACAGGTCGAGATTGTGAATATGAAACTCACCGATACCTTCGTGGGGGTATTTGTCCAGGCGCTCTGCGAGGTACGCATCCATGTTCTCCGCCTTGGCCCAGTTCGATGACCCCGCATCGTCATGATAAGGACGAAGTTCCGGAACGATGCGGTTCGGCGCATATTTCCAGAGCATGATCGTCCCTTCGTCGGGGGTCGAGGAAACCAACCCCATGGCGACACCATTACTGTCCATCAACTCGATGATATTTTTGACGGAGTACCGCGCCCAGGCCGGCTGCTTGTAGTGGATGTGAGCGTCAAACAGGGGCAACTCACGGACCGCATCACCAATGTGGGCGTGGTCATCATCTGCCTGGGCCGACACCGCCAGGACCACGGCTGAGACCAAGGTGGCCAGGAAAATCCCCGGCTTTGTGTGATTTGCAAGCTTCATTGCTATACTCCAACTCTATCCACTCGACCCGCGCGAAACCCGGTTCTGGCACAAAAGGCTGCGCTTTCCCAACCCAGGCTCTTTGGATTCGAAAACCCAAACCGATAAACAACACCGCATCGATTTGGTTGTCCATTTCGAGCGTACAAGCCCATGTTTCCATGTCTGGTTCGCGTTGGATGTTTGAGGTTGATCAAAGAGTGTTTAAGCTGGCCAAATATCATCAACGCAAGCCGGCCCAAAAGAACGCGACATGCAGATTGGAAAACTCGACCACGTAAACGTGCGAACCAGCAACCTGGAAACCATGGTCAAGTGGTATACGAGCATACTTGGAATGCGCGCGGGAGATCGCCCGAATTTCCCGTTCCCCGGAGCCTGGATGTATGCCGGCCCTCAGGCAGTTGTGCATCTCGTGGGTGTCGAGGGTGATCCCGGTATCGGGTCAGAGAGCAAGCTAAAGCTCGAACATTTTGCTTTGTCGGCCAGCGGTAGAGTCGCGTTTGAAAAACAGCTTGCCGGCGCGGGCGAAAAATTCGAGCGCAATGATTTGCCGGATGTGGGGATCGTTCAGTACAATTTGTGGGATCCCGACGGAAATCACATTCACATTGACTTTCCGGCGGTTGAGTAGCCACCCGAGCGGTGTCCGGTATTGACCGTTTGTCGGATCAACCTTGCCAAAGTTTAATTTGCAAATTCTGCAACAGTGTCCATCGTATGAGCGGCTTTGGGGGGCATTGTTGAGCGAGCAATGGCGCATGGAAAAACGATTCCTCTCCACCAGCATCTTCTGGGCCGTGCTGGCCCTGCCCGCAGTGCCAATGCTGTTTGGTCTGGCAAGTGGAGCAACCAACGCAGAGCGTCTGCTCCATCCAACCGGAGAGTTTGCAGCGCGCTTCATGATTATCGCGATGATGATCACGCCGCTTCGCATGCTGTTCCCAAAGACCGGCTGGCTCTTATGGTTTGCCAGGCGCAGGCGCTGGCTTGGGGTTGCGGCATTCGGATATGCAGCCCTCCACACCGGGCTTTACGTCATCGATATGGGTGCACTTGGGCCAATTCTGGACGAATTTTTTGCCCTGGGTATATGGACGGGCTGGGCTGCCTTCGCGATCTTTATCCCGCTTGCTGCCACCAGCAATGACACATCCCAGCGCTGGATGCTGGCTCGCTGGAAACAGTTGCAACGCTTTGTCTACCCCGCTGCTGTCCTAACCCTCGTACACTGGGTTTTTGTTCACAATAACCTCGGTCCGGCGCTGGTTCACTTCGCCCCTCTTGCAGCTCTGGAAACTTATCGGCTCTGGAAGCACCATTTTTCGAACAACCCGGAATCCACCCCCCTGACCATCAACTGAAGGAAAGAATACTCATGAGAAAACCAGCAGTTATGCCCGCAGCGCTTGCTCTGATCCTTACAGGAACGCCCGCGTTAGCGACCGGCCTTTACACGTGCGACTCTGGAGATAAGTCAGGATGGAAATCCACTGAAGCGCTGGTTGAAAAGGTCAAATCGGAGGGATGGAATGTTCGCCGTGTGAAGGAGGACGGCGGATGCTACGAACTCTACGGCACCACGCCGGAAGGACAGCGGGTCGAAGCTTATTTCCATCCAGTCACGCTTGAAAAACACCTTGTTGCCCAACGCGGGAAAATTCTGTTCCAGAAATAGCACCGTTTACGCCGCCAACTTCACCGCTGCGGCAACCAATTCTTGGAGGAATCTACTATGTTAAACCGCTTGAACATTATGAGAGGACTTTTGGTTCTGATCTTCTCGACATTGGTATCAGTGACCGGATTCGCGCAGGACATTAAGCGCGGAATAACCAAGGTTGCCGGCGATGTTTACCGGTTCCAGAACAATTTCCACTTCTCACTCGTCACAGTCACTGACCAGGGGGTTGTCATCGTCGACCCGATCAACGCGGAGGCGGCCGGATGGCTGAGAGACAATCTGAGCTCGATCACTGACAAGCCTATCACGCACCTGATCTACAGCCACAGTCATGGCGATCATGCCTCTGGTGGCAAAGTCTATGTCGACGCCGGTGCCAAGACAATTGCCCAGGCTAATGCACCCGAAGCGATTGACGGTGTTGCCGTTGATCAGCGGTTTGAAGACGAAATGAAACTGGAAGTTGGCGGTAAGACTTTTGAGATGACCTGGCTGGGCGAAGGGCACGGCAAGGATCTTATTGCTGTCGTTGTCAGGCCCGAAAACGTTGCCTTCATCACCGACGCGGCGTCGCCGAAGCGACTGCCGTTTCGCGACATGCCGAATTCAGACATCGATGGCTGGATCAATCAGGTCAAGAAAATAGAAACCCTCGACTTTGAGTTTTTCGCACCGGCGCACGGCTCGGTGGGAAACAAGGCCGATGCAACCGATGCTCGCATTTATCTGGAGAAGCTGCGGGAGCAGGTACTTGCCGGCCTGAAAGCAGGAAACAGCGTCGACGACCTGGTCAGTTCCATCACTCTGGCCGAGTACAAGGACTGGCAGCAATATAAGGGATGGCGGGAACTAAATGTCCGCGGAATGGCGCGATTCCTGACAGAAAGTGGACAAGCGAACTGATCCACTGGGCAGCAGATCATTGGTGCATCTGCACGAAGCGCTTGGCTTTGCACCAGGCCTGACTGTTTGGCACATTTTTCGGTAACAGGCGAGCACCGCCGGTGCGACAATTGCGGGGCGCTCGCCCGTCCATCGCCGGTTGTAAAGGCGTTCCTGCGTAAGACTAAAGATCAATACAGCGAAAAGGAACGGAGTTCCCGCATCCACAGGTCTTCGGCAGCATCACCGGTAAAGCGGCTCCTGACGCAAAGCCGGCCACCGCACGCTGCGGCGGCGGATGCTCAGCACATATCCTTGAACCGGCGCCAAACAAACGGCGCCAGTGCGACGGGATGCCAGCCTTGCGTTCTGCGCTAAATGATATCTGCCATCAATTGATCCAATATTCTTGTGGTTTGTTCGTTCAACATCCTCATGGCTTCGATCAGCTCAAGATCGTTGTCAGCGGCCAGGATCGTTGCCCTGGTGTTTTTGCGAATGTGCCTGACCGCAGCATCGGCAGTGGCAGCGCGTTCATCAGACACCTGCGTTGTCAGACTGCTGTGGCGTAGATTCTCGGTGATTGCATCGGCGCGCGCCAACAGGCACGGCACCACCTGTTGCCTAGCGATTTCAAACGCTTTGGCGTTGAGGGCCGGCTCATCAATCCTGCCAAGCACTTCCTCGTCCCAGAGCACGATTTGCGGACCGTCGCCGTGGCGCGGCGTTACACACTGCCAATGAATGCCGCGAACTGCTTGCGGAAAAAGCGCTGCGATGGCCACCGGGATGTAGCTTCGGGTCATGATCTGTTACCTGAAAGGAAACAGGGAACATGATACCGCGTCTCTCGGGTGGCCACATGGAGCTCGTACTCCATGCCCCCCGGCTCGACGCCCAACTCTCCTTCAACATAGTCGCTGGCAGGGGCCGCACCACGAGTCTTCATCTGTGAAGTCAGACTGGCCGATCTCAATGATATGTGGTTCACGCTGCAGCCATCTCCGGTGAAACAACTTCGTCGATCCAGGACCGGTCAGAGCACCGTGATGACCCCGCGGTCAGCCCCGGAGGCCCTGTGCGAGGCCCTGTGCTAAGTGAAAAACTCAACTGACCGCGTGGACATAATCTGTGCTGACATTAAGAACCAAACCCCGCGTCATAACCAGCCCTCAAACGGGTAACCTCATCTGTGCGGAAGCCCAATTCCCAGGCGCATTGCAAAACGCTTTGCGAGACTGGGCAGTGTTCATTGCCAATGCGACCGAGAGCCTGCGCGGCACGCTACATGCCTGAAACCTTTGAGTTTTGCCAAATTCACCTCTTGCGCTAGACTGCCTGCAGGAAAGAGCAGATCAATTGAACGGCTTTCCATTCTGATGCTCCGGCCGAACGCAATGCTTCTCACCCACCAGAGGTGACGCTGGGCATTTGACGTTGAACTATGGTTCCGAAAATGCCGACCACCGGACCGGGTTTGTCCGGGTTGCAGGCATTTCCAGTGCCGACCCTTCTTGCCTCGGAGGACTTTCGAACATGAAACAATCAAGCCTTGATTCGATTGATCTGTCACAGGTTATCAATCGGATATATGACAATGCTTTGTCAGGTTCCAATGCCTACGGATTTCTGAATAACATCCGCGATGCGTTCGCGCTCAACATCTGTTCGCTCGAATTCCTGCACCCCGACAATCCCGCATGCAATGAAAGTGCAGGTCCGCAACCTTGCGAGATCGCTTCCGATGACCTCATGCTGGTCTCCTGTCCGCAAATTGAGCCTGTGGTCCGCGATGAAGCGATCCTGGCCTATGCCAGCTACTTCCATTCGATCGATCCATTGCGACAGTTTGCCCTCAAAAACGGGACGACCGGATTTTTGAATTTGCAGAGCAAACTGTTCGGCAAGTCGATCGCCGACAGCGACTATTACAGGCAGTTTGGCAAGCAGACCGGAAGCGAACATTTCTACCGCTCCATTGTTCGATTAAAGAACGGCGCATCGATCGCAATTTCACTGGAGCGAGAGCGGTCGCAGTCTGCGTTTTCGCCCTATGAACAGAGTATGATTCAGAGCATCGTTCCGCATCTGAAAAATGCATCCATCATCAGCAGAGTTGTAGAAGCATCTGAATCCAACGACGAGGAAATACTTCGTGCGCAACAGGCACGGAACAAGTGCGGGTTTATATTGGATGCTCGTGGAAATGTTGTTTCGATGAATGACAACGGTAGAGAGTTGACGCGAGCTCATTACGGTCCGGAAGTCCGCGACGGCAAACTATGGCTCTGCGACCCTTCAGCACAACGAGCTCTGGAAGGGTTTTTGGGTCAGAAATTCAATCCAATGGGTTCAGCCAAAGTGCCTAAACTCACTGAGTTCCGGCTAAGATTGAGCGATTTTCCAATCGTTCTCAATTGCAGGGCGATGAAGAAGGGGTTGGACTTCAGCACCCAGGATCGTAGCTGGAGTTTTGCCGTGCTTGAGATTTCTTCTCCCTGGGATCGTGGATGGCCGGCAATTCGAGACACCATCCACTGTGAAAATCTGACCATGAGAGAGAAACAGGTTGCATTCTCGCTGATGAGTCATCTCAGCGAGGTCAAAGCAGCAGAAGAGCTGAGCATCGGACTGAATACACTTCGTACCCATCGTAAACGTCTGTATGAAAAGATGGACGTGGACAGCCGGCAGATGTTGATGAGCAGCTTCTGACACATGCCTCCGCACTGACCGGTCGTCTGGTAGCTGTTTTTGCTGGCTCAGAGAACCAACAGCAGTCCCTGTTTATTTGAGCACGGTCCGCAGCGATGCGATGTGGTCAAAGCTCAGTTTAAAGGAAGGTAAACTCGAAATCGTTGGATGTGAGTTCAATCGTATTTATTCCCTCAATGGTGAAGCTTTGATTGGTCCCGAAGTCGATGAAGGTATCTCCGTCAACATCGGTTGCGGCCTGGATCACATCATTCAGCCCGGCAACGTTCCTCAACACGATGAGATCCTCGCCCTGAACAAAGTCAGTGATCACATCATCATCACCAAAAAACCCGATCTGGACGAACCTGTCGAAGCCAAGCCCACCTGTTAAGACATCTGCGCTTGGGCCACCAAAGAGATTGTCATCGCCTGTACCACCATACAGAACATCATTGTTGAGGCTGCCGTACAAAAAGTCGTCATCGGCACCGCCGGCAAGAAAGTCGTTGTGAAACCCGCCAAACAGGAAGTCGTTACCTGAGTTACCGTAGATGTGGTCGTTTTCACGGTTTCCGTGCAGGATATCGTCACCCGCACCACCATAGATCGTGTCTTCGCCATCAAGCCCGAAGGTAATGTCATCCCCGGCTCCGCCGAATGCGATGTCCTGTCCACCACCGAGTTCGAAATAGTCATCGCCGTCATCGCCGTAGAAGCGCTCTGTTCCTGCGCCGCCAAAGAACCGGTCATCACCACTTCCACCACGGACATCCCCGTTAATTGAATTGGCGGAGAAATTTCGGAATGTATCATCACCCTCGCGAAGAAAGACGTCACCCACCACCATTCCATTGGGGCCAATGTTCCAGAAGGTCTCGTTAGAGCTGCTTCCATCAAAAGCAATTCCACCCGAAATGAAACCGGAATTCTCGATCAGCATGTCCGGACCGTCACCCTCATCGCCAATGACAATTGCAGCGCCGTCTTCCCCCGACTGTGAAATAATACTGCCTGTGTTCACGAATGAGATATCGGAATCGGAGGTCAGAATACCAAACTGCTCTCCAGTGACGGTGCCATTGTTGATGAAACTGCCGGTTCCGGTGAACCTAATGCCGGACAAAGAGCCAGCGACAACTCCGTCATTGATGAATGTGTTATCCAGACCACCGCCAATAAACACACCAACACTGCCCACAATTGATCCCGTCGTCGTGTTCGTGACATTGCCCTCGCCACCAAAGTAAACCAGGCCCACACCCAAATCAGGATCGGAAGATCGGATGAGTCCATTGTTGATGACTGTCGAAGCAAAGGACCCTTGCAGCGACAATCCATAATACCCGGTCAGCTCGCCGGTTGCGCCGACGGTGATGTTGTGTCCACCACCATCCTGGAAGTAGACGGCATGGCGGTCCGCAGCGCCGGCAGTGACGATTCCATTCAGATTGAAGGTGACATTGTCAGCCGGTATGTGGGAGTCAGCGATGACGTGATTGTTGGTACTTTGATAGACGACGCCCTCAAACAGGTTGTAGGTCGTGTTGCTGACGGGGACGAGCTGATGGCCCTCGCCGATCATGTCTTCGGTCAAATCAATCATAAAAAAGTCTCCCCGGATATTGGAACGCGGCGGTGGTACGCCGGAGAAATTCAGCATGTGGATGGTGCCTGCACATCACCTTGGAGGGGTGACAGGATGGGCCGTCTTTGATCTTGGTGAAGGGGGTTGGCTCACTGAACTTTGCTGGGCTCTGGTAAACCACAGCGGACCCGACCGGCCCAATTTGCATCCATGACGGCACCTCAGCTTCCAGGGTCAAAAGCAGGCCGGCCGACGAAGCTCCGACCTGGGAGCCGATCGGGTGGTGGCTAAAACCGATCGATCAGCATTCTGCGGTTTTCCAACTGCATCTTGCTGTAGAGGCGTTTTCGATGTGTTCTTAAAGTACTCAGTCTGATCTCAAGCTCTTCTGCTGCTTCGTTTTCGCGCGGATTACGGATCAGTGAAAACAAGACCTGTTTCTCTCGAAGAGTTAGAACGTCGCAATTCAATACGTCGCGTATTGGGGCCCACCCCTGCTTCCAGTTTGAAGCGACTTCAAGCACGGCAAATCTCTTGTTGAGGTCCTGGGCGCTGAAATTCAGGGTTTTCCTGATGGCACGACATCGAAGATGAATGGGAAAGCCACGCAGCCTGAGCGGGAACTCAATCAATTGAGACGTTTGGCTGGACGGGTCCGATTTGGGGCACCGCAAAAGAAACGAATCTATGGACTCCTGAGCATCCGCATCTGCAAACTTCAGCGCTCCATCGTCGAGTTCAACACCAATCGACAATGAAGCCAGTTCCCTGCCGTTTTCGTTCATTGAAACGACGTTGCCCAAGGCGTCCAAAACGAATCCGCATTTGCCTTGCTGTTGCTGTGATCTCAATATTTCCCGGTCGTTCGCCTCTGATGACTTTACAACACGATCGATAATGGATGCATTTTTCAGATGGGGGATTATTCCATGAATCATGGTCTTTTCCGAAGTCGAAAAGCCACCAGCCGATCTGCCTTTGTCAAACGAAATTCCAACGCTGCGGTTGCCTCCCAGGCAAACAACAGTCCTGAAGAAATTCTCTGCTCCGGTCAGTTTTGCAAATTCATTGTAATAGTCGGTGTCGATGATTCTTCTGCCGTACAGTTCGCTTTGCAGGTTTAGAAATCCGGTCGATCCGTTTTCTACGGCAAACCTGCGCAGTGGATCGACGCCAAACACGCGTGTTGTGTATCGCTCAAGTAGCTTTCCCGCACTCACATTGACCGTTGGCGCAACGGAGATTTTCACGTCGTCAGGATCAAGCCCGACATGTACGCCCCCTGCCGCACAGGCGGCGGTTGCCGCTGTGCTGTCCATCACTTCAATGGAACAGAAATTGAGGGACAGTGTGGTTCTGATTTCTTCGAGGATGTGGTTCGTGCTCGACCCGACTATTGCGTCGGAATAAATTCGATCGATTAGGCGAAGCAAGTCGAGAGGACCTGAACTTTGCGTTCTCATACACCCTGACTCCCTGAGGATAGGCGACGTATCTATCGCAAGGGCTTTCCCTCCAGTTCAGCCCAACCGCATACCGCGTTAACGCTATGAATGTATTTGCTTTTTAAGCCGGTAAAATCACCCTTTGAGGGTGAGTTGCCCCCCCTACGGCGTCCGGAAATGCGGAGTTTTTGCCTTACAGGCCGCGGCTTTTCGACAAAAAGAACCAGGCTGGAAAAGAGTGGTGCGGCCGGCTGGAACCCGAAGATTGCTCACCCGGGCAAGGTGACGCGTTGGTGTTTCGTGTGCTGCAAAATGACTGCACGATGGATCAGTTCGACGATGCAATAAATTCTGCCCTTACGATCATTGAGAACATGAACAGCACCAATTCATTCGAGAGCTGCGAAGGCGCGTTTCGCGCCTTGTCGGGGATTCGGCAGGCTCTGCAAAACGACGAGCGGTTCGTGGCCGCGCATGACCGTTTTTCTGGCGGCATTCTGTCCATGACCGAGTGGTATCAGATGGAGATGGATGTCTTTGCCGAAACGCCCAGAGCTGTCTGTCTGGATTGTCTCGATGAGATTCGCCGGATCGCCGCCACACCCGCAGCGGAAGTGCGGCCAAAGACTCATGTCCTGAGCGTTGGATACATCAGGGAACTGGTGTTTGGCGCTTGAGGGGGCGGCAGGAACAATCAACCCAGGCTCCCAACATTCGTCGATCGTGTCAGCACAAAACCAGGCGTACTCACCCTTGAAGGGTGATCCCAGGGAACCGGAGCTTGACTAGACTCCACCATAGACCTTGCCCGTGCATCGTTGCGCAACTCGCTCCATCAGTCACTTCGCGCGGACCAGGTTTTTTTTCGATCACGGCCGAAGAAAGCACAAGCACCGCCTCATGCCTCTACCGATGAAACCTCCTGCATTTGGCTAACCAGGGAACGATCGAAATCAAATGGGCACCAGTTTGATCCGAAATTCGTGGATCCGCCGCCTGGCAAGGTTGCGCTCCTGGCGAACCCTGAAAAGGGCGGTTCGGAATCGGATAAGCTCAAATCGGCTTCAGCAACTGCATCAGTTTCTGAGCCTCAGACGCAACCATGGTCTGTTCTGGGCACTATGTGGTGGTGTACCGGCGCCAATGCTGAGCGATGCGCTGCAAAAACTACAGACCGCCGAGCACCATGTTCAATCCCAACTTGCCATGGTTGAACGGTTGAGAGCACAGCAGGGGAAGGCAACAAAATCTCTGGAGCAGGCATCGTCTCACGTTGCAGCACTCACCCTCGAAGTCGAACGGGAGAAGGAGGCGCGCGAAACGGCGATCAGCGCGCTGACCTCGCAGTATGATACCTCTCTTGAGGAGATGTCGGCATATTATCAGCAATTGCTGGACGCCAGCAACAGCACGGCGCAAGGCATCGAATCCGAATCCGTCGCCTTTCTGGAAAAGTCCGAAGGACAACGGAAGCACATTGCCGGATGGATTGGCAGACTTGACCACAATTCTCGAAAAGAACTTGCATCCTACATGTCTGAGTTCTGCTCGACCTTCCTGTTCGGCCGCCTCCCTCCGGAAGAAATGAGCCGGGCAATTCTTCAACTCCTTGAACGCGGAAACAGTCTTTTGGCAGTCTTACGCGGAGCAGCGCGCCTCTATCCGAACCTGCATTCGTCGGAGCGATTTCGCGCGGTTCGGGGTTATCTGAGGCAAACGATTGAAATGCCGGTGCTGGATGATCCCCAGGGCGAGGATCGCGGGTTCGTCATCGTTGATGTCGGTGCCGAAGCCCTGGAATTCCAGAACGATGTCTATGCGCCGGTTCTCAAATCGCACAAGTGTCATCTGGTTCGTTTCGACCCATTCAGTAAAGTACCGGCCGGCAAAGCCCGCATGAGGAAAATCCGGTTTCCGGGATCGCGGTCGCGTCAACTTACGCTGCCCTGCTTCATTGGAACTGGCGAAACGGCCACCTTCCATGTCAATCGCTACGGTCCAACGTCATCGCTCTATCGGGGGAACGCCAAAGTTGCGGCACCGTTTGGCCTGCTCAAGGATTCGCTGGAAACGGTCGAGACGATCCCCGTGAAAACGCAACGCCTGGACGATGTTTGCAAGGGCAGGTCCTGGGCGAAATCGACTGTGGATTTGTTGAAGATCGACGTTCAGGGGGGCACCTTTGACGTGATTTCAAATGCCACCGATACCTTGTCGAAAACGCTTGTCTGCCAGCTGGAAGCCGAATTCGCCGAGGTCTATAGCGGCGAAGTTCAGTTCTCCGCAATCGATGAAATGATGCGACAATCAGACTTTGGGCTCCTTGATTTACATGATCCCGGCCATCAGACCTATGGCGCAATGAGCGGTTGCGGAGAGGGTTCTTATCATCCCGGTCGTCTTCTTTGGTCAGACTTTATCTATATCAAACATCTTGACGATCTCGACAGGCTGGATTCTCAGGAATTGCTTAAAGTGGCCACCCTCCTGCACGAGATGTATCGCAAATATGATGTGACTGCGGAATGCCTGCGGCTCCACGATGAGCGCGAAAAATCCAACTTCCTGGCCACCTATCAGGCAGCCTTCGCCTGAGCGATACCGACCCAGGCGTCCATGTCGGGGCTAACCGTCCGAGCCGCTTCACCCCAACAGGGCGATGTGCAGGCATCGCTTCCGTGCTGAATATTCGCTGATTGCGTTCGCAAGGCGCGCTGTATCCGGGGAGAGTATTCGATGGTTGATATTACCGAAAATATGATTGGCGAGGGCATCCAGCTCGTTCCTGAAAGCGACACGACCTACAACTTGCTTGCCGGAATTACCATTGAAAACACATTGGCGGAATATGACCCAGACTCGCCATATCAGGGTGTGTATGCCGATGGCGCCGTCAATGTTTCGTTTAATATCGAAGGGACCATACGCACAGCTCAGAGTTCAGCTTTTCAATTAGACTATGGCAGTGGACACAACATTACGATTGGAGAAACGGGCCAGCTGATCGGTATTTTCGGCGTTTGGATGATCGATTCACCGGGCTCGAGCATCACCAATCACGGCCTTATTCAGGGCATCGGAGATTTCTCTCCAGGTGGCAATCCGCCCATTGGGTACTTCGGTGACAACGGCACAATCATAAACGCCGCAA